>JBMTAR010000234.1:0-3174 GCA_049428925.1 Gemmatimonadaceae bacterium | reverse complement strand
AGGTGGTTCCGCTCGGGGAAGATCCGCAGCGTCACGCGCGTGTTGCCCGCCGTGCGGATCGTCGACTCGAGTCGACGCGCCTCTTCCGGACGCACCTGCTGGTCGGTGGCGCCGTGGAGGATGAGCACCGGCTGGCGGACACGGCGCGCGGTCGGGATCGGATCATACGTCAGGAAGTAGCGCAGCCACGGCGACCGCGCCGCGGTCGAGTCGAACTGGGCCCGCGCGGCGCGGAGCGCCGAGTCCTTCGCGGCGGCGCGAATGGTCGAATCGCCCCGGACGAGGTTTGCCGTCTGGAAGTCGATGATCTCACGCCCGGTGTAGGCCGGCCCGGCCAGCAGCACGATGCCCGCGAGCGCGGGATCCGTCGCCGCCACCATCGGGGCGATCATGCCCCCCTCGCTGTGGCCGACCAGCGCGATACGTGCCGCATCGATGTCGGGGCGCGCGCGGAGATAGGCCACCGCGGCGCGGATGTCGTCGGCGAAGTCGGCGCTCGTGCCGTTCATGTCGCCGCCTGATCCTCCCGCGCCGCGGTCGTCGAGCCGGAGCACCGCGATGCCGCGCCGACCCAGCGTGTCCGCCACCTGCCGGAAGAGCCGCACCCCGCCGGCGAACGGGATATACTCGTCGCGGTCCTGCGTCCCCGAGCCGGTGATCGTCACGACCGCGGGGACCCGCCCCGCGCCGGTGGGCCGCGTGAGCGTCCCTGCGAGCGCGTGTCCCGCAGGCGTCCGCACCGTGACCTCCTCGGCGGTGTAGGGGGCGCCGGCCGGCGCGGAATAGTCGGGGCGGCCGTACGGCACCTGTGCCGCCTCAGCACCCGTGACGACGACGAGGCGGATCCCCTGGCCGGGCAGCTGGCCGCCAACGATGTTGCCCGCAGCGTCGAGGGCCGCCTCCGTCACGTTGGGACCGATGCGGAGCCGCGCACTGTCCGCCCCGACCAACTCGAGCGTGCCATCGACCGTCACCGCCCCCGCGAGCGCGAAGAGCGGGAGCGTGAGCGAGCGGACCCCCCGCGCTCGCGCGATCCGCACCATCTGCTCCATCGCCATGAAGTCGTTGTTCATGAGCGGCATCGCCCCCGGCCGAGTAGCCACCTGCATCGGCCGCGTCGCCCCCCCGGCACGCACCTCGAGGTACGCGCTGTCACCGCGGAGCGTCACGCTGCCCGACTGGAGTGGTACGGCGTCCGGGCCCGCGGCCGGGCCGAAGACGTCGAAGCCGGCCGACGGGATCGAGTGGTCCTGCCCGAACGTCAGGCGCAGCTCGATGCGAGGCATCCCGTTGCCGACGATGGTCCCGGTGGCGCTGGTGGTGGTGCGCTGGATCCGCTCCACGAGGACGGTGTCGCTCCCCTTGAGCAGGAGGATCACCGCCTGCCGCGGGGGCGCCTCCTGCGCGCTGAGCCGCGCCGGGCCAAGGAGCGCGCCGACGAGCATCGCGGTGCGTGCGGCGGTGCGCGCGATGGTTGGCATGGTGCGCGTGATGGTTCGCCTAGTGATTGGCACGGCGCGTGCGATGGCGTCTGAGGCGGTCGACAGGGCGCCGCCATCAACGCGGTGGAGCGCACGTGGGAGACATGAAGAATGCATCGACCGCTCAGGAGTCGGTGGGGGGGCGACCGGCGCGCGCCTTCGGGGCACGTCCGGCCTTGGCGAGCGCATCCCGCAGGACGAACTCGATCTGCGCGTTGACCGAGCGCAGCTCATCGTCCGCCCAGCGTTGCAGGGCGTCGAGCAGCGCGCGGTCCACGCGCAGGAGGAAAGCCTTCTTCTCGGCCACGAGACGGCGGCGGTCGGGGTGTGAGCGCTGCGGCTAGTAGATCGACCCGGCGTTCACCACCGGCTGTGAGGATCGCTCCGAGCAGAGGACGACGAGCAGGTTGCTCACCATCGCGGCCTTCCGCTCCTCGTCGAGCTGGACGATCGACTTCTCGCTTAGCATCCCGAGCGCCATCTCGACCATCCCGACGGCCCCCTCGACGATCTTCTGGCGCGCGGCGATGATCGCGCTCGCCTGCTGGCGCTGCAGCATCGCCGCGGCGATCTCCGGCGAGTACGCGAGGTGGGAGATACGCGCCTCGACGACCTCGACGCCGGCCTTCCGCAGCCGGTCGGCGAGCGCCTGCTCGAGCGCGTGCGAGACCTCCTCGGTGTGCGTCGAGAGGGCGTGCTCCCCGGCCGAGTGGGAATCGTACGGGTACTGCGTCGCCACGGTGCGCAGCGCCGACTCGGCCTGCACCTCGACGTACCGCACGTAATCATCGACGTCGAAGAGTGCCTCGGCGGAGTCGACGACCTTCCAGACCACGATCGCGCCGATCTCGATCGGGTTCGAGTGGTTGTCGTTCACCTTGAGCTTGGCCGTCTCGAAGTTCCGCACGCGGAGCGAGATGGTCTGCTTGGTCATGAACGGGTTGGCCCACCAGAAGCCGTCCTGGCTGACCGTTCCCTTGTAGGTGCCGAACAGGACGAGAGCCTTCGCCTCATTCGGTTGGACGATGAAGAACCCGCCGAGCGCGACGAGGGAGGTGATGAAGGCAACCGCCGCGAGGAGGCCGAGGAACATCTCACCACCGACGAAGCGCGTGGCGGTGAACCAAGCGAGGACGACGACGCTGGCGAGGAGGAGGACGAGAGTGAGCAGGCCGGGGGCGGCCTTGTAGGACTCTTGGCGCGGCATGGCGCGGACTCCGGAACGGTGAAAGGGGATGTCAGAGTGATATCACTTTGACATCCCCTTCCGCAAGCGGTGCCTCAGCGCTTGAGGACGACCTGGATCACCCCGTTCGCGTGCCCCGTGCCCCAGCGGGTCGTCGCATCGGTGGCACCGATGTACCGGATCTCACGTACCGTCGCGCGCATCACGGTGCCGAGGGACTCGACGTCGCCGAGCCGCACCTCCTCGACGTAGGCGACGACGCCGAAGACGTTGCCGTCGCCGACGCTCCCCGCGGAGAGGTTGCGCGGGCGCATCATCATCGGGCGGAGCCGCTCGACGAGCTGGTACGCATTCAGAATGTCGGCTGCGGCTGCCTCGATTTCCGCGGAGGTGATGAGATTGGACGATCCACGAGGCGGGCGGGCGACCCGAGCGGTCGCTGTGGGCGCCGCCGTGGCGGTCGCCGGCGCCGGAGTGCCGGCGGGCGCGCCGGCGCCGGGCGGCCCC
>JBMTAR010000233.1:0-3196 GCA_049428925.1 Gemmatimonadaceae bacterium | reverse complement strand
CCCCCCCCCCCCCCCCCCCCCCCCCCCGCCGAGGGTCCATCGCCCGCGATGGCGAGGCGGATGCGATCCCCGAATCGCGACCGCAGCAGGCGGACCGCGTCCAGCAGCGTCTCCAGCCGCTTCTCCGGGGCCAGCCGCCCGACGTAGGCGATCACGAAGTCGCCCTCCACCGCGCCGATGGCACGGCGAACTGCGACGGAGCGGCGCTCGGGGGAGAATCGATCGGCGTCCACGCCGCGCCCCCAGATGCGGAGGCCCGAAAACCCCTGCCACCGCAGTTCCTGCTCGACCGTGACGCTCGGCACGAAGGTCCGCAGGCCACTGTTGTGGAACCATCGCAGATAGGGCCAGACGACGCGATCGAGCGCCTCGAGGCCATAGTGCGCGAGGTACTGCGGGAAGGTCGTATGATAGGAGGTGACGAGAGGAATGCCGTGGCGGCGGGCGGCGGCACGTCCGGCGAGCCCGACACCGAAGGGCGTGGTTACGTGTACGAGCGTCGGCGCAAAGCGCGCGAGCCGACGGGCCGCGGCGCGACCGGAGGGGAGGGCCACGCGGAGACTCGGATACGCCCAGAAGGGACGACTGCGATGCCGATGGACCCCGGTGGCTGGTGCGGCGTCGGGATCGCTCACCGTCTCCACGTGCACCGCCCCGCCCCGGGCCTCGACCGCCTCCACGAGACGCTCGACGGTGCGTGCGACGCCGTTCACCTGCGGGGCGAAGGTGTCCGTGAAGATCGCGAGCCGCAGGCCCGCCGCCGGGGTGAATGGATCTGGGGTCACGCCACCCAACCGAGGAGCGCGACCGTGACCATCGCGATCGCCTGCCCCACGAGCACGTCGCCAGGGTAGTGAACACCCAAGCGCACCCGCGAGAAGCCCACGATGCTCGCCAGCGCGACAAGCGGGACAGCAATCGCCGGGAAGTGGAGCCCATACGCGAACGCGACGCTCATGCTGGCGCAGGCGTGGCCGGACGGGAACGAGAAGCAGTCCGGGACCTCGACGAAGGCCCCTATGCGCTCGACGTCCGTCGGGCGCTGTCGCATCACCGAGCGCTTCACGACCTGCACGACGAGGTGTGAAAGCACGAGGGCCAGCAACGCGTCGCGTGCCGCGCTTCGCAGCGCGATGCCACTGCCGAGCCACGGGAGCAACACGGCGCCGGCGGAGACGCGGAGCCCGCCGAGGTGCGTGAGGGCCCGCCACAGGCGGGTCGACCGCTCCGGGGTCAGCTCCGAGATCACCCAGCGGACGAAGAGGGCGCGGTCTCGCGCATCGAGCCGCTGCCACAAGGAGAGACGGACCTGCGTCACGCGGCCACCACGACGGGCGCCGGCGTGCGGAAGACCGTGCTCAAGGGCACGCCCGCGTAGCTCGAGGGGAGCGGGATCCCCATCGCCCAGAGGATCGTCGCCGGCACGTCGAGGAGGGAGGCGCCCTGCGGGATGTCGCCGGGTCGGACCTGGCCGCCCGCCATCAGGATCGGGATCGTCCGGTCGAGCGGATGAGCGCTGTCGTGATGGTCAGGGACGGCGCCGCCGCCACCGTGATCCGCCATCACCACGAGCAACGTCTCGGGGTCGTCGAGGTCGAGGACATCCATCACCCGACCGAGTGCGGCGTCCATCTCCTGCGCGGCGCGGGCGTACGGGGCGGACATCCAGCCGGAGGCGTGGCCCGCGCGATCGGCGTCCGGCCAGTGCATCACCGTGAGGCCGCGCCAGGGTTGCGAGAGCTCACGGATGGCCGCGCGGGCGATGTCGGCTGCCCCGCTGCCCTCAAATCGGGTCCGAGAGAAGCCCAGATGACTGCCGATGCGGTGCGCAATCCCGACCATCAGCATCGGCACACGGGCGATGAAGGCCGTGCTCGGCAGCGAGTGCTCCGCCAGCACCCGCGGGAGGGGATGCGTCTCACCACGAGGGCGCGGCAGATAGAAGCGACCGCCCTGCAGTCCGTGACGCTCGGGGGACGCCCCGGTCAGCAGGGACGCCATACAGGTCGCGGTCAGGCTCGGCTCGACGGTCCGCGCGAGTGAGGTGCTCGCGCCCTGGCGGGCCAGACGACGGCACTCCCGCAGATCGAACCGCGGAATCGCATCAGGGCGAAGCCCATCCATCACGATCAGCACGACGCGGCGCACCGGCATGGTATCCTCGAGGCTGGGGGTCGACACTAAGATCCCGTCGACGCGTATCAGGGCGAGGACACGGCGGTCGCGGTGGCGTAACGAAGCCGTCGACGCGGCGCGGATTGTCGTGGTCCGTTCGTGACGTTCACGTCATCGGACGGTGACGCCGCGGTGCGTTTTTCGTCGAATGCGGATTCTCTTCTGCTCCGACACCTTCCCGCCGCAGGTCAATGGGGTGAGCGTGGTGACTGCGCTCTCCATTCGCGGGTTGCAGGCGCGCGGTTGGACCTGCGCGGTGGTCGCTCCCGCCTATCCGCCAGCGGGGTCGGAGCCGACGATCGTCGACATCTCGAACATTCCGCGGGTCGATGTGCCGTCGGTGTCGCTCCCGGTCTATCCGGAGGTGCGACTCTGCTCCCCCTTTGCCCCCGAGGTGGAACGGTTCGCTCGCGCGTTCCGTCCGACCCTGATTCACGCGGCGACGGAGTTCGTGATCGGTCGACATGGACGGCGGCTTGCCCGGGTGCTCGGGGTGCCGTTCTGCACATCCTACCACACCGATTTCGCCCGCTACACGGCGGCGTACGGGATGCCGTGGCTACGAGGACCCGTGACGCAATGGATCCGTGCCTTCCACGCCGATGCGGTGCGCACCTTCACGCCCTCGGCGCCGGCGCACGCGGATCTCCTCCGGCTCGGGCTCCGGGATGTCGAGGTCTGGGGCCGCGGTGTCGATGACGAGATTTTTCATCCCGGACGTCGGGCGCAGGGTCTGCCGCGCCTGCCGCAGCCCGTCGGGGAGTCCGCCCCCTTCACGTTTCTGCACGTCGGGCGGCTCGCGCCAGAGAAGAACGTGGAGCTCCTGCTGCGCGCCTTCGCCCGACTCGAGGCCGCCCGGCCCGCCGGGAGCGTCCAGTTGGTGGTGGCAGGGACCGGGCCGAGTCTTCCGGCGTTGCGTCGGCTCGCGACGCCCGGAGTCACCTTTCTGGGGACCCTCGATCGGGAGCGTGAGCTTCCCGATCTGTATGCCGCGGCGGATGCGTTCCTCTTCGCCTCCGAG
>JBMTAR010000232.1:0-3255 GCA_049428925.1 Gemmatimonadaceae bacterium | reverse complement strand
GCTCGACTCCGTCCTCACCGCCGCGCTCACCCGCACGGCCACGCCGGGTGTGCAGGTGGCGGTCGTCCTCGATGGCCGGCTGATCTACGAGCGCGCCATGGGGCTCGCCGACGCGGAGTCCCAGCGCCCCGCGACGACGCGCACGCTCTTCCGGATCGGCTCGGTGACGAAGATGCTGACCGCCGCGACGCTCCTGGAGCTCGCCGCGGCCGGGAAGCTCGACCCGCAGACCCCGATCGGACGCTACGTCCCTGAGGTCGCCACGCGGCGCGTGGGGACGGTGACGACGCATCAGCTCCTGACGCATACCGCGGGCTGGCTCGACAACGCCGTCGCCTATGGTCGGATGGGCGAAGGGGCCCTCGGCGAGGTCTTCCGCGAGGTCACCGACACCCTCTTCTTCACCGATCCCGGGCAGGTGATCTCCTATTCCAATCCCGGGTTCTCGATGGCGGGCTATGTGGCGGAGCGCGCAGGGGAGGCACGCTTCGCGACGCTCGCCGAGCGGCTCGTGCTGCGGCCGGTGGGGATGACGCGCTCGACCTTCCGACCACTCGAGGTGATGACCACCGACTTCGCCCAGGGCCACATGGGGAGCCCGGGCAGTGCGCCGGCGATGGTGCGCCCCTACACGGAGAACACCGCGCAGTGGGCGGCGGGATTCCTCTTCTCGACGGCGGGCGAGCTCGCGCGGTTCACCATGGCCCTCATGCAGGACGGGGAGCTCGATGGGAAGCGCGTGCTCGCCCCGACCACGGTGCAGCGCCTCACGACCGGCTATCAGCCGATCCCCGGTGACTCGACCGCGCGCTACGGCTACGGGCTCGTCATCGGTCGGAAGGACGGCGCGCGGGTCTGGGAACATGGTGGGGCGATCAACGGCTTCGATGCGATGGTGACGATGTGGCCCGAGCGGCGCGCCGCGCTGATCGTGCTCGACAACCGGAGCGGGAGCCCGCTGACGGAGATCGACCGCTTCGTCCGCGAGACGGTCCTGACGCTCCCGCCGCGTCCGACACCGACCGCGGTGACCCCGCGCGTCGGGACCGCGGAGGAGCAGCGTGCGATCGTCGGGACCTATGCGATGGGGGCCACACGCGTCTCGATCGCCACGTCATCCGACACCCTCCGCTTCACGCAGGGCCCCGTCACCCTCCCGCTCCTCCTCCTCGGAGCGGAGCGGATCCGGGTCCTGCCACCGATGGGGGATCCGATCGACCTCCTGCTGGTACGCGATGGATCGGGTCGGGTGCGGTATCTCCATCAGGGCCTTCGCGCCCTCGCGCGGCAACCATGAGCCTGCCGGATCCCACCAGCGGTGGCCCGATGCACCGGCTCCTCCGGATCCTTCCGTGGGCGATCCTCGCGGTGCACTTGCTCTTCGCCATCGCGATCTACCCGAGCCTCGGCCCGACCGTCCCCACGCACCTCGACTTCGCCGGGACGGTCACGCGTACGCGACCGACCTCATGGCTGGAGTGGTTCGGGCTCCCCTTGATCGGCGTGGCGACACTCCTCTTGCTCCAAGGCATCGGCGCGATCCTCCCGCGCCATCCACAACTCTTCAACTTCGCGGAGAAGGAACGCTTCCTGAGGATCCCGCGTGCCTATCATGGCCCGGTGATCGCCCTGATGCGCGCGACGCTCGATCTGACCGGCGTGATCGTCGCGCTGACTTTCCTCTTCGTGCACCTGATGCTCTGGCGGGCGGGTGATGGGGAGGCGCCCGCGGAGATGCATATCGTCATCCTCGTCCTCTCGGTGGGCACCCTGCCGCTGATCCTGCTGATGACCTCGAAGATCAATACGGCCGTCGAGGAGGCTGAGCGGCGGTGGAAGGCGGACACGCCCTCGCGCTAGGGCGTTCGGGGGTACGAACCTCCGCTCAGCGATACGTCTCGAAGAACCCGGTCCCCCGCCCGCTGACCGGCTGCCCGCCGATCCGCCCCGTGAGCGTCGCGGTCCCCTTCATCTGCACGAGGAAGGTGCGCGCGGCATCCGGTCGGCGTGGGACCAGCGTCCCGTGCTGCCGCATGCGATCGAGCCGCACGTCGGACGCCATCGCGTCCTCGATCTCGAGCGCGATGCGAAGGGTGTCACCCCCGCGGATGTCTTCGAGCAACGCGCGGCTGGGCACCTGGAGTCGCCGACCCTCCGCCATGACCGTCCGCCCATCTTCATAGCGGATCGCCTTCGGCCGGAAGAGTGAGCGAAAGCCCAGGGAGTCGACGAGATAGACGAAGAGCGGTTCCCGGACATCGTCCGCGCCACTGCGACGCACGCGCCCGTACAGCACGGAGAATTCGCCGAGTCGCGCGGCGCCCCACTCCCACTCCACGTCGCGCCAGACGCCCCAATTGTGGTCGTGGTAGCCCGGTGCCCCACTGTAGCGCTCGCAGCGGCGCTCCACGCAGATGGTCCCATCGATCGTCCCTCGCAGGGCCGGCACCGCGTACCCGCTCACCAGCGTCGCATCACCGATGGAGGTGCCGGGGAAGTACGCGCCTGGCGCGGGCGTCAGGATCAATGCGACCGTCGCCTCGGCACCGGTCCCGTCCTCGCGCGCACGGGCGCGGACCTCATAGCGGCCGTCGGGGAGGACCGTCACGGTGTTCGTCCCCACGGCGAGATCGGCGCGCGTGGTGTCGAGCGTGATCTGTTGCGACGGGACGACCTGCGTGAAGCGCCGCGGCGCGCGCCCCTGCGCATGGAGGGTGAGGAGCACCTGCCCACCCCATCGCCCGTCAGGGATGTCACCGCCGACGGCGAGGGTCAGGAAGGCCCAGCGCTTCGCATCATCCGAGAGGACGTTGAAGTAGTGCCACTCCCCCCAGGTCGGGCGTTCCTCGGGGATGATCGCGGCGGGGGTGTGATGGAAGCGATCGATCTCGTGCCGAAGCTCCGCCACCGTCGGACGCTGCCATCGCCGATCCCCGTCGTCATCCTCCCACGCGCCGGCGATGAGGGTGGGTGCCGCGCCGACCGCGCGTGACGCGGAGGGGATCTCCCCGAGCGCGCGGACCGGGTACTCGGTGCCATCCGCCGTGCGGAGATAGAGCAGCACCCCATCGGTCTGCGGCGCGACCGTCGCGATGCGATCCGCGAAGCGCGGCGAGGCGAGCACCTGCCGATAGACGAATCGCGCGTTGGCGATCGAGGCGAACATCCCCCCGACCCCACCGGTCTTCATCACCTCGAGATCGATCCCCTCGGGGAGCACCGTGACATCGCCGCCCCCGACGAGCTTCTCGTCCT
>JBMTAR010000231.1:0-3255 GCA_049428925.1 Gemmatimonadaceae bacterium | reverse complement strand
TCGGCCGGAACCTCAAGGCGCCCGCCGGCGCCCGCGTCTGGGACCTCAAGGGGCTGACCGTCTACCCCGGGTTCATCGACGCCCACGCCGACCTCGGGATGGACGCCGTCCCGCAGGGCGGCGACGTCGGGCCGACGCACTGGAATCCGCAGGTGCGCGCCTGGTTCAGCACGACGACGAACCTCAAGGACGATTCCACCCGGCGCGTCGCGCTGCGGTCGCTCGGCTTCGGCACCGCGCTCGCCGTCCCGCATCAGGGCATCTTCCGTGGCACCGCCTCGGTGGTGAACCTCAGCGATGCCGGCGTACGCGAGCGGGTGCTCCGTGCTGACCTGGTCCAGACGATCGGCTTCCAGCGCTCGTTCCTCCTTGGCGGGATGTATCCCAATTCGACGATGGGGACGGTCGCGCTGATGCGGCAGACCCTGATGGACGCCGAGTGGTACATCCGGGCGAATGCCGCCTACGAAACGAGCGGTCGCTCGGTCCTGCCGCCGGAGCGGAGCGAGGCGCTCGGTGCGCTCGGCAACGCCGTGCAGGGGAAGCAGGCGGTGCTCTTCCAGACCGAGAGCGAGGAGGAATACCTCCGGGCGTACCGGCTCGCCTCCGAGTACAAGCTCGTCCCGTGGTTCCGCGGGAACGGGACCGAGTATCGGCTGATCGATGTCCTCAAGGGCCGCACGCAACCGCTGATCGTGCCGCTCAACTTCCCCGACGCCCCTGACGTCTCAAGCCCCGAGGCCGCGCTCAATGCCTCGCTGGCCACCATGCGGCACTGGTATCAGGCGCCGACGAACCCGGCGCAGCTCGCCGCGGCGGGGGTCCCGTTCGCCCTCACCACCGACGGGCTCTCGACGCTCACGCAGTTCCTCCCGAATCTCCGCCTCGCCGTCGCGCGCGGCCTCGCCGCGGACAAGGCGCTGGCGGCGCTGACCACCGTGCCCGCCGGGTGGCTCGGCATCGACCGCACGCACGGCACCATCGCGGTCGGGAAGGTGGCCAACCTCGTCGTCACCGACGGCGACCTCTTCACGCAGGATGCCAGCGTTCGGGACGTCTGGGTGCAGGGGACGCGGTATGGGGTCACGCGCCCGCCGCAGATCGACCCGCGCGGGACCTGGGCCATCACCTCGACCGACGCGGACGGCTTCAACGCCACGCTCCGGCTCGAGGGGCCGATCAACCGCATCCGCGGCACGATTGAGCGCGCCGGCCGGCGCGAGTTGCCGCTCGCCGGCGTGCGCGTGATCGCCGAGACCGGTCGTCTCGAGGTCACGTTCAACGGCGAACCCCTCGGCTACGAGGGCACCGTGCTGATGTCGGGCGCCGTCAGCGGCGACGAGGTGTACGGCTGGACGTCGCTGCCGAACGGAACGGACCCGACCTTCAAGGGGACCCGGACCGAAGCCTATGAGGGTCCGGCCCGCGGTGCGGTCGCGCAGCGGGTGCCGGTCATCGACCTCCCCTTCATCCGACCGATGGTGGAGTTCGGGCGCTCGTCGATCCCCGAGCAGCCGGCGGTACTGCTCGTCCGCAACGCGACGGTCTGGACGCAGGGGCCGCAGGGCCGACTCGAAAACGCGGATCTCCTCGTCCGCGCCGGCAAGGTGGCCCAGGTCGGACGCAACCTCACGGCGCCGCGCGGCGCGGTGGTGGTCGACGCCACCGGCAAGCACGTCACGCCGGGCCTCATCGACCCGCACACGCACACCGGCGTCAGCTCGGTCAACGAGAGCGGCTTCGCGATCGTCCCCGAGGTGCGGATGGGCGACGCGCTGATGCACAACGACATCTGGATGTACCGCCAGCTCGCCGGCGGTCTCACGATGCAGATGGTGAAGCACGGGTCCGCGAACCCGATCGGCGGCGAGAACGTCTTCGTGAAGAACCGGTGGGGGATGCTCCCCGACGACTACCGGCTCGAGAACGCGCCGCGCACGGTGAAGTTCGCGCTCGGCGAGAACCCGAAGCGCAGCCCGAACCGCTACCCGAACACCCGGATGGGCGTGCAGGAGATCATCCGCGACCACTTCAACGCCGCCCGTGACTATCGGCGCGAGTGGCAGCGGTGGGAGCGCGAGAAGACGGGGATCCCGCCGCGCCGCGACCTCCGGATGGAGGCCCTGCTCGACATCCTCGACCAGAAGCTGCTCGTGTCGTCGCACGGCTACCGCGCCGACGAGTTCCTCGCGCTGGTGCGGCTCGCCGAGGAGTTCGGCTTCCGCATCCAGACCCTGCAGCACGGGGTCGAGGCGTACAAGATCGCGTCGGAGCTCAAGGCCTCGGGCGTCGCCGCCGTCGTCTGGAGTGACTGGGGCGCGTTCAAGCTCGAGTCGTACGACGCCACGTCGTACAACGCACGTCTCCTGATGGAGGCGGGCGTCGTGACCTCGCTGCACTCGGACAACGCCGAGATCTCCACCCGGATGAACTGGGAGGCGGGCAAGCTCCTGCGGTCGGGCGTCGATGAGATCCAGGCGCTCTCGACCGTGACGAATCAGGCGGCGCGCGCCGTCGCCATCCAGGACCGGGTCGGGTCGCTCGAGGCCGGGAAGGATGCCGACTTCGTGATCTGGAACGGCAACCCGCTCTCGCAGTTCACCCGCGCCGAGCAGACCTGGGTGGACGGGCGCCGCTACTTCTCGCTGGAGGAGGACGCTCGGACGCGCGAAGAGATCGCGCGCCAGCGGGCGCAACTCATCCAGGCCATCCTCGCCGCCGCCCCCGCGGGCGGCGCCGGTGCCACCGCCGCGCCGGCCAGACCGTGACCTTCACCTTCTCGACTCCCATGAACTCCACGGACCGCAGGACCGACCGCGCCCCGGCGCGGTCGATGTGGCGGCAGGCCGCCGCCGCGTTCGCCGTCGCGCTTGCCGCCGCACCGCTCCCGGTGCGCGTCGCCGAGGCTCAGGTGACGATCCCCACCGCGCGGCAGTCGCAGCCCGTTGCGCTGCGCGGCGCGACAATCCACACCGTCACCAAGGGCACCATCACGAACGGGACCATCGTGCTCGACAACGGGCGCATCACCGCCGTCGGGGGCGCCGATGTGGTGATCCCGCGAGGCGCCAAGGTGGTCGACGTCACCGGGAAGCACATCTACCCCGGGCTCATCGACGCCTACAGCACGGTCGGTATTACCGAGATCGGCTCGGTCGACGTCTCAAATGACATTGCCGAACTTGGCGACTTCAACCCCAACGTGCGTGCCGAGGTCGCGGTGAACGCGGAGAGCCGGCACATCGGCACCTCGCG
>JBMTAR010000230.1:0-3269 GCA_049428925.1 Gemmatimonadaceae bacterium | reverse complement strand
ATGAGCCGCCGGGATGGGATGGATGCCTTCGCGACGCACCGCATCCTCGTGAGCGCCGCGACACATCTCGTCTGGATCCCGCTCGTCGCGATGGTGGTGGCGTGGCTCGCGGGGCCGTGGTGGGGGCTCGCCGCGATGATCGCGCAGCCGCTGCTCGGCATCCTCTCCATCCGAGTGACGGATGAGCGGCGCGCGACGCTTGCGGCGGTCCGACGCTGGGTGATGCAGCGGCGTGCCGCGGGCCGGCTCGGTGAGCTCCGCGCCGCGCAGCGTGCGCTCGCCAATCGGTTGCGTGCGCTGATGGAGCGGGTGGCGCCGACGGGGTGAGGCTGTCGAGGTGACTGGGTCGTCGCGCCGTCGGGCTGCGCCGACGGTCGTCGACTCAGAGGAAGCTTCGCCCGGCGCCCGCGTCGGGGACGGTCCGCCCCAGTCGGGCGAGGGCGCTCGGGAAGAGATCGACCGTGCGGCGCGGCGTCCCGCGGACCGGGTGCGAGGTCAGGAAGGGGACACGCATATGCTCCCGATGCAGCGCGCCGTGTGAGGAGCGATGCGGGACGGGTTCGTACCGCTCCCGGAAATCCCACGTCGGGGTCGCCGAGACGATCACGTCGCCGGAGCGCGACGCACCGGTCAATGCGATGATCTGCACGAGGGCGTCAGGGTACGCGCCGTGGAGGGTCGCGTCGTGTGCCTCGTCGCCGTCGAGGCCGGCCGGTGGGGTGTCGCTGCCGAGGGCGAGCGGGTCCCCCGTCTCGCGTCGGTAGTGGTGGCGCCCCGACGGATCGCGCCAGAGGGTCGCGGTGCCCGCGCGTGAGCGAATCGCACAGCGTGTCGACTCGACCGGGAGGAGCACCAGGTCCACCGATGGGCGCGCGAGGAGCCACTCGACGAGCGGCGTGCGGTGCGGTGCGAGCGTCGGCCACCACGGGCGGGTCGGACGCGCGAGATCGAGATACAGATGTGCCATCCCGTTGCCGCCGACCATCACGCACACGTCGTCGCCTCCGCGCCAGGCCCACGGATGCGCACGCACGCCGTATCCCGCGTCGCGGAGCGCATCGGCGAGGTCGTCGTGGTGCGCGACCGGCGCGTGGCCGTGGTCGCTCACGATCCAGATGGCGAGCGCATCGCCCCGTCCCGCGCGCTCGGCGTCTTCGGTGAGCCGCTGCACCGTGCCGTCGACCACGCGCATCGCGTCGAACACCTCAGGAGCGTCGGCGCCGAGGGCGTGCGAGACCTTGTCGATGCCGGGGAGCGCGAGGAAGGCGACGGCGGGCCGCTCCCGCGCGACGCGCGCGGCGAATCGGTCGGCCACGGCGCGCTCGAGGGCGAGCCACCCCGGGAGATCGCCGCGGAAGTGATGCCACGCGAGGCGTAACCAGGCGGCAGGGCTCCCATCGAGCCGGCGGTGACGCGGCAGGCCGCGCGTGAACGGCGCGAAGGCGGCGATCGCGTCGGGCTCGGCCTCGAAGAGCGTGCGGCACCGCGCGTCGAGGTCGCGGTCGGCAAGGAGCGCGTCGATCCCCACATAGCTGCGGGCACTGCCGGGCGTGCGCACGTGTCGGCCGCCGCGGTCCCACCACCGGATCCCGGGGATCCCCGCGTCCCCGGGGTGCCACCCGGTGAGGAACGGGAGGTAGGCCGGCCCGGTGACCGAGGGGAAGACCGTCGTGATGGTGTGGGCGCTCCCGCCGGCGCGGAGCTGCGCGAGGGCGGGGAGGTGGCCCGCGTCGATCGCGGCCGGGAAGGCGTCGGGGCGCGCCCCGTCCGCCACGAGGAGGACGAGCGTCACGTCTGGGGTCCCGGGTCGCTCCACCGCATAGCGCAAGCTAAACTTCGCCGACGATGAGCCCCAAGCGTCGTTCCTCCACCCGCCCGCGCAAGCCCGCGGCCTCCGTGCCGCCCGCGGCATCGCGCGGGCCGCGCGCCGCGACCGACGACGCTATCGGCGACACCGCCTGGGCGCTCACCGAAGACGCGAAACTCCTCCAGCACGGGGGGCCGCGCTCCGACTTCCGCAGCACCGACCCGTGGCGCGTGATGCGCATCATGTCGGAGTTCGTAGAAGGGTTCGACAAGCTCGCGCACATCGAGAAGGGCGTCTCGCTCTTCGGCTCGGCGCGCACCCAGCCGGACGATCCCCAGTACGCCGCGGCCGTCGAGGTCGCCCGGCTGCTCGCCATCGAGGGCTTCTCGATCATCACCGGCGCGGGCCCGGGCATCATGGAGGCGGCCAACAAGGGGGCGAAGCTCGGCGGCGGTCAGTCGATCGGCTGCAACATCGAGCTCCCCTTCGAGCAAGGGGTGAACCCCTACGTCGACACGCACGTCGCGTTCCGCTACTTCGCGGTGCGCAAGACGATGTTCATCAAGTACTCGAGTGCGTTCATCATCTTCCCGGGCGGTTTCGGGACCTTCGACGAGCTCTTCGAGGCGCTGACGCTCATCCAGACGGGGAAGATCGCGGAGTTTCCAGTGGTGCTCTTCGGGACGCACTACTGGGCGGGGCTGGTGCGGTGGCTGCGGAGCCGGGTGCTGAGCGAGCGGAAGATCTCGCCCGGGGACCTGGAGTTAATGACGGTGACGGACGATCCGGCCGAGGCGGTGCGCGTGGTCGCCAAGGCGTATGCGGCACAACTGGAGATGGCTCGGCGTCGCGCCGAGCGAGGAGCCTGAGGATGGCAGCGAAGAAGACGGCGCGGGCGCGCGGTGGGTTCAAGGCGTCTCGGCACGGCACGGGGGCGGGGAAGGCGAAGGCGAGCGCCGCCGGCGACAAGGCCGCACAGAAGCGCGCCGCCGAGGCGCGCGAGTCGAAGAGCCCGAAGGTGGGCACGAAGGCGCAGAGCACGTTCCTCCGCGGCAAGAAGATCGACCCGCGCAAGCTCGACGGCACGGAGACGGTCGTCCAGCTCGTCGAGGGCGCCTTCCAGAGCTACAACTCGGGCCGCCTCCGCGAGGCGTGCGGGCTCTTCACCGAGCTGATGCTCCAGAAGGAGGTCACCGTCGGGATGACGTTGACGGGCGCGCTCACGCCGGCGGGTCTCGGGATGAGCACGATCATCCCGTTGATGGAGGCGGGGTTCGTCGACTGGATCATCTCGACCGGGGCGAACCTCTACCACGACGCGCATTTCGGGCTCGGCCTCTCGATGCACCGCGGGAATCCGCAGGCCTCGGACACCGTGCTGCGCGAGGAGGGCGTCGTCCGCATCTATGACGTCTTCTTCGACTACGATGTGCTCCTCTCCACCGACGCCTTCTTCCGGAAG
>JBMTAR010000229.1:0-3274 GCA_049428925.1 Gemmatimonadaceae bacterium | reverse complement strand
CCGGGGGCCCACCGACGGGGTACTCGCCATCGCCATCGCGGCCGCGATCACGAAGAGGATCGCCTCGGCGGCGAACACCACCGTGTAGCCGCGGGACGCATCGCCGAACCAGGCGATGGTGAGGTCGCTCGCGACACCGCCCCCGAGGGAGCCGGCCGCATAGGCGATCGCCTGCGCGGCCCCGTACACCCCGAGGCGGATTCCCGTGCCGCGTGTCCCGTCGGCGGCGGTCATCGCCATCATCGCACCGATCGCCCCGACGGCGAACACGCCGTTCGCCACGCCGAGGGCGAAGATGATCGCCGAGAGCGCCGCCGGGCCGCCCAACGCGGGGGACTGCGCGAGAGCGACGAGAGTGAGCGCCGAAGCGAGGCAGCCGCCGACGGCCCAGTGCCGCAGCGACCCAAATCGTGCGCTCAGCAACGCCGCCCCGAGCATCCCGAGCATCACGCCGCCGTGCTGCGTGCCGCCCAACTTGGTGCTCTCCCCTGGGGTCATCCCGAAGACGCGGCCGGCGAACGGCTCGAGGATGAGGTCCTGGGCGGAGTAGGCGAGCATCGCGGCGAAGACGAAGAGCGCGAAACGGCGCGTCGCTCGGTCAGCGAGCGCGTCGCGGAGCACGGCACCGAAGCCGGCGTTCGAGACGGCCGCGCCGGTCCCCGCCGGTGCCCGGCGGATGTGCCACGAGCCCCAGGCGGCGATTGCCGCAAGCACGACGGCGATCGCACAGACCGCGCCGAT
Source organism: Gemmatimonadaceae bacterium (assembly GCA_049428925.1). Classification (GTDB taxonomy): domain Bacteria; phylum Gemmatimonadota; class Gemmatimonadetes; order Gemmatimonadales; family Gemmatimonadaceae; genus Pseudogemmatithrix. The sequence goes on along the minus strand of JBMTAR010000229.1, from coordinate 2,533 downwards.
GACCGACAGCAGGCGGCGGAACGAGAAGGGGTCGAGGAGCTGTCCCGAGACACCGGCGGTGACGGCGATTCCGAGGATCATCATGATCCAGAGCATCGCGGCCGCTCCGCCGAGCTTCTGCGGCGGCATCTCTTCGGCCACGTGCGCGAGGAGTGCCGTTCCCGCCGCGCTCATCCCGATGCCGATGAGCGCGTAGCCGAGGAAGGCGACACCGAGCCCTGGAAGGGTGCGGGTCGCCGCGAGCGCGACGCCGAGCGCGGCGAGGAATCCGCCGACGGCGAAGGTCGCCACCCCGCCGAGGATCCAGGGGGCGCGATGTCCGCTCCGATCGGAGTCGAAGCCGAAGCGTGCCCGCGACATCTGAATCACGAAGTGCAGCGCCACGAGGACGCTCGGCACCGTCGCCGGCAGGGCGAGCTCGACAATCATTACGCGGTTGAGCGTCGAGGTCATCACAGCGGCGACCGCACCGATGGCGATCTGCGCGAGGCCGAGCCGTGCGACATCGCGCCAACCGAAGGGACGTCGTGACGTCGTCATACGAGGCTCCGGAGGGCGACCGCGGCGACCATCATCCCCGACACGTAGAAGGGGACACCGACGGCGGAGAGGAAGAGCGCACGCTCGCGCGGGGCGCGGAGGAAGCGGGCCATCAGAGCGATCTGCACGACGATGAGCGCGGCGACGCCGATGGCGGCACCGGACGCCCCCCACGAGCGGAGGAGCCCGACGACGACGGCCTGGGGCAGTAGCATCACGGCGCAGAGCACCCACGCTGCACGCGTCGGCCCGAGTGACGCCGGCAGTGAGCGGATGCCCATGCGGCGGTCCCCGTCGATCGCTTTGAAGTCGTTCAAGGTGAGGATGCCGTGCGCCCCGATGGAGTAGAGCGCGGCAATCGCGAGCACACGGGGTCCGGGGATCGCGCCGTCGAGCAGGATCACGGCGCCCGTGACCCAGGCGAGCCCTTCATAGGTTAGGCCGACGGCGGCGTTCCCGATCCACCCGTTCTGTTTGAGACGGAAGGGCGGCGCGGAGTAGGCCCACGCGAAGGCGAGGGCGACCGCCACCGCGAACATCCCACTCGCACCGAGCGGAATCGCCGCGGTGAGCGAGAGCAGCGTCCAGGCAATCGCGATGCGCAGTCCCCACGTGCCGGGCATCCGGCCCGAGGGAATCGGGCGCTGTGGTTCGTTGATCGCGTCGACGTGTCGATCGAACCAATCGTTCGCGGCCTGACTCGTCGCGCAAACGAGCGGGCCCGTGATCAGCACACCGAGGGCGACGGTGCCGAGTCGGTCGCGGACCGGGACTCCAGTCGAGACGACACCACAGGTGAAGGCCCACATCGGCGGGAACCAGGTGACCGGCTTGAGCAACTCGACGATCGCCGAGGCACTCGGAGCGGTCCGCAAGGCACCCTGAGGAGTGCTGACGCCAGAAAGTGTCGTCATACCCTGACACTCGGGGCGGCCGGACCGCGGCGGAGGGGGGCGCGCCTCATTGGATCAGACGGCTTCGGCGGTGTCGGAGTCGGCGCCCGACAACCCGTGTCGGCGCAGCTTCACGTACAGCGTCTGCCGCGAGAGGCCGAGGACCTCGGCGGCGGTCGTCCGGTTGTCGCCGGTCAGTTCGAGTGCGGCTTCGATGAAGTGCCGCTCGACGAGATCGGTCGTGTCCTTCACGAGCGTTGGGAGCGAGACGCGTCCCACGAGCGCCGTGAGATCCTCGACGGCCTTCGTGAGGTCGCGCGCGCCGTGCGGGACGGTGGCGACGCGTCGGCCGACATCACGCATGATGAAGCCGATGCCCGGGCCCTCGGGGCCCGTGAGGGTCACCGCGGAGAGTTCAATCTCCGAGCTGAGGCCGAGTTCGCCACGCACGCTGCTCGCGGCCACGCGGACCACACCGTGCTTCTTCAGTGTGGAGAGGAAGACCTGGAGGTCGGCGCCGGGCCGGCCCACCCAGTTGCCGAGCGAGCGCGCCTTCACCTGCTCTTCGCTCGCGAGCTGCGCGAGGTCGAGGAACGCACGGTTGGCGTAGACGATCTCCCCTTCGGCGTCGGTGATGACACACGCATCGGGGGCGACCTGCACGAGCGCGAGCACCTGTTCACGCGTGGCGCTCGCCCCCGCCGGTGCGGCGAAGCGCGAGAGGCGGACAAGGAGGAGCGTGAGGTTCTCCTGGCGGAAGCAGGAGGCGGAGGCGAGCGACTCGCCCCGGTCGTCGGCGAGCGTGATGCGCACGTCGCCGGCGTGGCCGGTCGTGCGCGCCGCGGCGAGGAGATCCTCCATCGCGCGCGCGGAGCCCGCGGCGATGCCAAGCGGGAAGGCACGCCCGACGAGCTTCTCGGCCGGCAGATCGAAGAGGCGCGACGCCGCGTTCGAAGCGTCAACGACCTTCATCGTGTCCGCATCGACGACGATGATCGCATCGGTGGAGAGCTGGAAGAGCAGGCGATAGCGCGTCTCGACGTGCCGCAGCTTCCAATAGTCGCGCTCCATCGCCTGCTGCGTGTCGACGAGGCGCTGCT
>JBMTAR010000228.1:0-3287 GCA_049428925.1 Gemmatimonadaceae bacterium | reverse complement strand
GCTCCCACATCGGCTCGCGCGGATCGGGGCCCTCCTTCCGCCGCTCGATCTCGGGTACCTCGATCCCCGCCTTCGCGCCGACGTGCTTTACGGCCTCGACGAAGGTCATCCCGAGCCGCTTCTGCAGGAAGGTGAAGACCGAGCCCTTCTCGCCGCAGACGAAGCAGGTGTACCCCTTGCCGGGGACGACGGAGAAGTTCGGGCCCTTCCCCTGATGGAACGGGCAGGGCCCGCGCCAAACGGAGCCCGTCTTCTTCAGGCGGACGTGCTCGCCGACGATGGCGACGATGTCGGCCTGGTCGCTGACCTGCTGGACGATCTCGTCAGGGATCACGCGAACTCCGCGATGGTGACGCCGGCGCCACCCTCGTTCCAGGCGCCGAGACGGAATTGCGCGATGCGGCGGTCCTTCGTCAACACCTGCCCGACCCGTTCGCGAAGCGCACCGGTCCCCTTCCCGTGGATGATGCGCAGCTGGCGAAGATCGGCCCGGATTGCGGCGTCGAGCGCGTGCACGACGAGGTCATCCACCTCGTGCACGCGGACGCCGCGCACGTCGACCTCTGGCTTCGCCTCGAGCTCGGGCACGTCGATGATCGCGACCTTCTCCTCCCGCAGATGCCGCGCCGAGAGCCGCCGAAGCGTGACGAACGGGACCGTGAGCTTGAGCGAACCGACGGCTACCACCGCTTCCGCGCCGCGTCGCTCAAGGAGGCGGCCGGCCTTCCCGCCGAGCGTCCCCACGGCGACCGCATCGCCGGCGGTGGGGGCACCGGCGGGCTCGGCCTCCGCCCCGACGGGCCCGGCGCTGGCGAGCCGCGCCTCCCGCTCAGCCGCATCGAGTCGGTCGAGCGCCGCCTGCTCCGCTGCGGCGAGCCCCTCGAGCGTACGACGCGCCGCCGAGGCCTCCGCCGACGCGGCATCGCCCTGCGCGGCGCGCAGCCCGGCGATGGTGCGTTCCACCTCACGCCGCGCGTCGAGCAGATACCGCCTGGCCTCGCGGCGCGACTCGCGTTCCACCTCGCGCTCTCGGGCCTGCACCGCCCCCTCGCGCTCGGCGAGGCGCGCCGCCCGCGCCTGGAGGTCGGCCTGCTGGGCCCCCACCTCGCGCTCCTGCGCACCGAGCGCCGTCGCGCGCCGCTCGACGTCGGAGAGGAGCGCGGTCAGATCGCGCTCGATCGTCGGGATGCGGGCCTCCGCGCGCGCGAGCACCGCCTCGGGCATCTGCAGCCGACGCGCGATCGCGAGCCCGTACGAGCGCCCGGGGATCCCCTTGATCAGGCGGTACGTCGGCGCGAGCCGCACCTCGTCGAACTGCAACGAGGCGTTCACCACGCCCGAGACGTCGCCCGCGAGCTCCTTGAGCGCACCGAGGTGCGTCGTCGCGATGGTCGTCGTCCCCCGCGCGGTGAGCGCCTCGAGGATCGCACCGCCGAGCGCCGCACCCTCGAGCGGATCGGTGCCGGACCCGAGCTCGTCGATCAGGACGAGCGCGTCCGCCGACGCCTCGGCGAGGATCGCCGTGAGGTGCTTGAGATGCGCACTGAAGGTCGAGAGTGAGGCGGCGAGGCTCTGCTCGTCCCCGATGTCGGCGAAGACGTCGTCGAAACAGGGCAGCGTGCTCTCCGCCCCGACGGGCGCGGGGATCCCCGACTGCACCATCAGGGCGCAGAGCGCGAGCGCCTTCAGGAGGACCGTCTTGCCGCCGGTGTTCGGCCCCGAGACGAGGAGGGTGCGCTCGCTCGGACCCATCGCGAGGTCGAACGACACCACCGCGACGCCCTGCGCGAGCAGAAGCGGGTGACGGCCGTCGCGGACGTGGAACCCATCGCGTGCGGCGACGAGCTCGGCGTCGGCGCATCCCGTGGCCAGCGCGTAGCGCGCGCGTCCGTAGAGGGCATCGAGCGCGATCAGCGCCTCCAGCGCCGCGACCAGCGCCTCCCGGTCGGGGCGGATCGCGTCGGTGAGCTCGCGGAGGATCCGCTCGCACTCCTCCGACTCCTCCCGCTCCAACTCCCGGATGCGGTTGCCGGCCTCGATCGCCGCGGGGGGTTCGACGTAGAGCGTCTGCCCCGAGGCGGAGCTGTCGTGCACGAGCCCACCCACGACGACGCGCCCCTCGCGACGGACGGGGATGACGTAGCGCCCATTGCGGAGCGTGACGGAGCCGTCGTCGACGCGATGATGCGCCTCGAGGCGCGCCATCACGCGCTCGAGGAGCCGGACGAGCTCCCCCTCGGCGCCGCGTCGCTCGCGGCGGATCCGACTCAGCGCGGGTGAGGCGTCATCGCGGAGCTCCCCCTCCTCGGTGAGCACGCGCTCGAGCTGCTGCTCCACCGCCGGCCGCGCCACGAGGGCATCGGCACAGGGCGCCAGCAGGCCGCGCACCATCGCCGGGACCGCCTCGGCCCGGAGCGCGAGCTGCGTCCGGCGCGACGACACGAGCAACGTGATGAGATCGCGGAGCTCGAGGCCGCTCCAGACCGTCCCGGGCACGCGGAGCCGCGTCAGCGCCGCCCCGAGGTCGGGAATCCCCTCCGGGCGCCATCCCTCCTCACCGGCGACGAGAACCCGCATCGCGCCGACCTGCCGATGGATGAGGCGGAGCGCCGCGAGGGCGTCCTCGCGCTCCGGGCGCGTCCCCCCGACGCGCAACGGGCGCAGCGCGCGGATGCGCGCCGCGCCCGGACCACTCGACGCGAACCCTGCGATGTGTTCGAGGAGCCGAGCGAACTCGAGGACGTCGAGGGCGTGCGGCTGCACGGTCACTGTCCCGGCCCGAGCTCCTCGCGCGCGATCCGGTTGAGGACGGCGCCGTCCGCCTTGCCCTTGAAGGACTTCATCAGGGCGGCCATGACCGCCCCGAGGGCGGCCGCGCCGGCGTCGACCGCCGCGCGCGCCACCGCCCGCATCTCCGCCTCAGTCGGCGCGGCGGGCAACCAGGTCTCGAGCGCCTCCGCCTCCCGACGCTCCGCGGCCGCGAGTTCCTCACGCCCGCCCTGCTGGTACATCTCCACCGACTCCCGTCGGCGCTTGATGGCCTTTCGCAGGACCTCCACGACATCATCGTCGGTGAGGTCCCGCTTCAGTTCAATCTCACGGTTCTTGAGTTCCGCGAGCACCGTGCCAAGGAGCAGGACGCGGTCCTTGTCCTGCGCCTTGCGGGCGTCCAACAGCTCGCCCTGCACGAGCGCCATCAACCCGGCCATATCAGTACGAGCGGGTCCGCTTGGTCTTCCGCTGCGCGGCGTTGAGCTTCCGCTTGCGCTTCTCGCTCGGCTTCTCGT
>JBMTAR010000227.1:0-3298 GCA_049428925.1 Gemmatimonadaceae bacterium | reverse complement strand
TGCCAGATGAACAGATGCGAGAGCTGGGCCCACGTCTCGCGCGCGAAGAGCGGCATTAGCGCCCGCTCGATGCGCACGGCGTCGGTCTCGCGCGTGAGCCCGAAGCGCGCCGAGAGGCGCGCGACGTGCGTGTCGACGACGACCCCCTCGTTCATCCCGAAGGCGTTGCCGAGGACGACATTCGCGGTCTTCCGGCCGATTCCCGGGAGGACGACGAGCGCGTCCATATCGGCCGGGACCTCGCCGCCGTGGTCCGCGACGAGCGCGCGGGCGAGCCCCTGGAGGGACTTCGCCTTGTTGCGATAGAACCCGGTGCTCCGGATGACCTCCTCGATGTCCGCCAGCGGAGCCGCGGCGAGTGCATCGGCGTCGGGCCAGCGTCGGAAGAGTTCCGGTGTCACCATGTTCACGCGCCGGTCGGTGCACTGCGCCGAGAGGACGGTGGCGACCGCGAGCTCGAACGCATTCCGGTAGTCGAGCTCGCAGTGCGCGTCCGGGTACGCCGCGGCGAGTCGTCGCTGGATCTCGGTCGCCAGCGCCAGCCGCGCAGCGGCGGAGCGGGGGCGCGGCGCCCGCACCGGAGCGGTACCATCGGCAGGGGTCGAGGGCGACGCGGGTGCGGCGCTGCGACGCGTGGCCTTCGCGGGACGGCGCGTGGGAGCCATCAGCCTGTTACCCCGGTTCGGCGTCGTGCGACGAACGCCCGCAGCGCCGGCAACTCCCGCGCGTTGAGCACGTCCGATCCGGCGAGCCATCCCTTGCGTGCCATCCCGACGCCGAGCGCGATGTTGTCGAGTCCTTCGACGGAGTGCGCGTCAGGGCCGATCGCCACGAGCGCGCCGTGGGCACGTGCCGACCGGCAGAGCCGCCAGTCGAGATCGAGGCGGTGCGGGTCGGCGTTCAGCTCGACGGCCACGCCGCGTGCCCCCGCGTGCGCGAACACCGCGTCCATGTCGATGGCGTACGGCTCCCGCGTGAGGAGGAGGCGGCCCGTCGGGTGCCCGAGAATCGTGACGTGCGGGTCGTCGAGCGCCTTGCAGACGCGCTCCGTCATCTGCGTGGCGTTCATCCCGAAGCGCGAGTGCACCGAGGCGATCACGTAATCACAGCGGTCGAGCACCGCCTCGGGGTAGTCCACCCGACCGCAGGGGAGAATGTCGGCCTCGATCCCCTTCAGCACGGTGAAGTCGGCGTACGTCGCGTTGATCGCGTCGATCTCCTCGTGCTGCCGCGCGAGCGTCTCGACGGTCAGACCACCCGAGTAGAACGCCGACTGCGAATGGTCGGAGATGCCGAGGTAGCGCCAGCCGCGCGCCCGCGCCGCCGCGGCCAGCTCGGCGATCGTCGCCCCGCCGTCGGAGTACTGCGAATGGCAGTGCAGCGCGCCGCGCAGGTCCGCCTCGGTCAGGAGCGCGGGGAGCGAGCCATCGACGGCCGCCGCGGCTTCGCCGAGTCCCTCGCGCAGTTCCGGCGGGAGCCAGGGGACGCCGATCGCGGCGTAGAGCTGGGACTCGTCGGTCAGCTCGAGGGGGCGGCCGTCGGGGCCGCGGAGATGCGCGGCCTCGAGCGTGAGGCCGCGATGGGCGGGGCGCGCCGCGAGCTCGGTCAGGTGCGCCTCGCTCCCCGTCGCGCGCACCCACGCCACCACGAACGACTCCGGCGGGACACAGTGGAGGATCAGCCGGACGCCGTCATCGAACCGGATCGAGACGGTGCGCGTGCCGCCGCCGACGGAGTCCCGGACGCCGGGCACGCGCGTCATCGCGGTCGCGACGGCCTCCGGCGCCCCGCTGCACGCGGCCACGAGCTCCACCTCGCGCACCGTCTCCGCGTGCCGCCGGACCGCACCCGCGATTTCTGCGCGCACCACCTGTGGGAGGCGCCGCACGACACCGACGAGACGCTCCGCCTCCGCGCGTCCGTGCGGGAGGAGCACCGGCGTGCCGCTCTCCTTGAGCCAGGCGATCCCGCGCTGCACCTGCTCCGCGGTGCGCGCGCCGAAGCGTGGCAGCGCGGCCAGCCGGCCATCGCGCGCGGCGGCCTCGAGTTCCTGCAGCGTGTCGATCCCCAGCCCCTCGTGGATGCGCCGGATGCGCGAGGGCCCCAGCCCCGGCACCCGCAGCATCTCGAACAGCCCCTCCGGGGTCGATTCCCGCAGACGGTCGAGAAGCGTCGAGTCCCCCGTCGCGCCGAGGTCCTCGAGGACCTCGAGCACCTCAGGGGCGAATCGGCGTCGATCGCGGGCGAGAAGGTCGCCGAGTGGTCGGGCCTCGTCCGCGGCGAGGGCGCGCGCGGCGTCCGCGAACGGGGCCGGGACGGCGGGGTCCTCGCCCTGCAGCTCGAGGAGCGCGACGATCTCGTGCAGATGGTGGGCGGCGGCGCGCGAGTCGATCACGATCGGAATATACCGGAGCCGCTCCCGCCGCCGGGACGGTCGGCGCCGTGCCGTAGACCGCCATCCGCCGTGCAGCCTGGGCCTAGCCCGTGACGAGCCCCTCCGTCGCGTCGAGGAAGGCGGAGACGGCCGCTCGCAACGCCGCCGGCTGCTCCACGTAGGGCACGTGGCCGCAGTCGTCGAGCCAGCAGCGTTCCGCACCGAGCGCGTCGGCGATCGCCGCTGCGGATTCGAGCGGGATCGGATCCTGCCGTCCGTGCACCACGAGCGTCGGTACGCGCAGCGTCCGCAGCGCCGGCAGGAGGTCGAAGTCGCCGAGCGACTCCCAGGTGGATTGCTGCACCCGGCCGGTCACGCGGAACGGCGTGAGGTCGCGGGCGCGCGCGGGGTCGGCGAAGTAACCGGCGACGCTGAGCTCGAAGGTCCGTTGGCGGTAGGCCACCGGGTCGTGGTCGCGGAGCCCGCTCGCCTCGAGCGCCGCGCGCAGCGCCTGCACCTCGGGGCCCGCCTGTCGGCGGGCGAACTCCGCCTCGAACCGCGCACGGAAGGCGCGCGAGGCGGGCGCGGGATCAAGCAGCACGAGCCGCGCGGGCATCGGTCCCGCGCGCCCCGCCGCGGCCTCCATCGTGTAGAGGAGCGCGAGAAGCGCACCCCACGAGTACCCCACGAGCGTCAGCGGGCCCGGCGCACATTCGGCGAGCACCGCGCGCAGGTCGTCGACGTGGGTGTGCCACGTGATCGGCGTCCGGTCGTCGGTCTTTGAGCGTCCACCGCCGCGCTGGTCGTAGAGCAGACAGTCGCGCGTCTCGGCGAGGAAGAGCAGCTGCGGGAGCAGATACTCGTGGTGTGCGCCCGGCCCACCGTGCAGCACCACCATCGCGCTCCGCGGCGTGGGGGGCGCAT
>JBMTAR010000226.1:0-3324 GCA_049428925.1 Gemmatimonadaceae bacterium | reverse complement strand
TAGCCGAAGCCTTCGGTGACGACGCCGTAGACCCGCGGCAACACGCCACAGACGGCGCGCTCGGATACCACGCGCACGATCGTCCCCACGCCGACGGGGGCGTCGAGCGCGGTCCAGAAGTGGAACTCGTGCGGGGTGTTCGGTCGACGCTCGGTGGCGACGACGCGACCGAGGACGGGGGCGGTCACGGCAGGCTCAGCGGGGAAGGATGGCCGTAAGGTACTCCTCACACTCCCGGATGCCGTAGACCATCACGTCCCACCGCGGGTCCGGCAGGGCGACGGGGGCGCGCTCCGCGAGCACCCAGCGCGAGACGGCGTCGGCGCGCGCGGTCAGGTCTCCCGTCGGGGCGACCTCCACGCGGACGAGCCCGAAGAGCGGAGAGCGATCGCCGGGGTCGCGGAGCCGGAGATACCAGGAGGCGACGGGGTTCCGGCGCGGCGAATGCAGGGCCACCGCGGTGGTGCGCTCCCCCTCGCGCAGGCGGAGCACGAGCGGGAGTTCCGACGGGGCGGCGTAGAGGGTGCGATGGGACTTCACCACGCCGATCACCGACTCGGCGCGCGCCCCCTCGGGGGAGCCGCTGATGCCCCCGTCCACGAGGAGCGGACCGTCCCCGTCGGCCACCCAGGCCGCGACGAGCGCGAGTTCCTCCGCCTCGCGCATCCGCTGGACCGCGGTGAGCGCGCGGGCGGCGAGGTCCTGCGGGTGTCCTGACGGGGGCGCAGGCTCCCCAGCCGTGGTGTCGACGAGGGGGACCGCCCCCGCGAGCGTCGCCGTGAGAGCGGCGTCGAGTGCGGCGACCGGGAGGACGAGCGCCTCGCGGCGACGCGCCTCGCCCCAGGTGCGCATCCGACGTGCCTCGCGCACACGCACCGCGGCTGCGACCGCGCCGTGGACGAGTGGGACGGCACCCACGTGCGCCAGCACCTGCGAGCGCTGGATGCCATCGAGAAAGGCGCGAATCCCCGGCGTGGGCGCGCCCGGCACGGCACGCACCGCGAGCCGGTCCCCCTCGAGCGGAGTAACCGGCTCGACGCGCGGTGCGGCGTCATCGACCGTGTTGCGCAGCTCGAGCGGCGCACCGGCGGCACCGACGCCGACCCCCGCGGCACGGAGCGCACGAATCGCGGCGCGCATTCAGCACGCCTCGGGGGCCAGCAGGGGGAGGCTCAGAAGGTCATCGGGGAGGGAGGGACGTTCAGGAGCCAGAGCCCCGCGATCTCGGAGCGCGCATCGACCTCGACCAACAGGTCGCGGCCCACCCGCACCAGTCGCGTGGCCCGCGGCGGGCCGATGCGGAAGTGTATCGTGCGCTCCGCCTCGTCGGCCACGGCGACGAGCGGCGTATCGACCTCCAGCGCCATCACGGTCGCCCCGCCATCCGGCAGGGGCACCACGAGCCGTGCCACCCCGTCCGCTGGCGGCGGCGCGAGCTCCTCCACCAGATGCACATCGGGCCAGACCGCGACCTCCACCGAGGTGAGCCGTCCCGCCCGCAGCTCGAGCATCAGCCAGGCCCCGTCGGTCCCCTCGATGTCCATCGAGCCGGAGAGCCCGTCGGGCATCACCGTCGGCCGCAGCGCCGCCGTGAGAATCTCCGTGTCGGTGTCCCACCGATACTCGACCGGCGGGAGCTGCCCCTCCTCCATCGTCTCCATCCGCACCAGCAACGACACGCGCGCCTCCTGGCTGCGAGGGCGGCGACGCGACGAGTGGCGTGCCATCACCCCGGGAGCGGAAGGCTGCGTCCGGTGGCCTCCGGACGCATCGGGGATTCACCCGACGCCGATGTCGGTGGCGACCCGAGCGATGCGTCGGCACGCCTCCACCACCTGCGACTCGGCGGCCGCGTACGAGACGCGGACCCAGTCCGGGGTGCGGAAGGCGGAGCCGGGGACGATGGCGACTCCTTCGCGCTCGAGGAGCGCGGTGCAGAAGGCGGCCCCGGCGTCGGCACCGGTGCCCGGCGCCTTGATGTAGAAGTAGAAGGCGCCCGCCGGCTCGAGCACGGTGAGCCCCGCGGCGCGCAGGATCGGGAGCGCGGCGTCGCGGCGCTTCCGGAACTCCGCGACCATCGCCTGCACCGCCTGCTCCACGGGCGCGCCGAGCGTGAGCGCCGCGAGCGCGGCGTGCTGCGAGACCGTCGCCGCGTTCGAGGTCGTGTGCGACTGGAATGCGTTCATCGCCTTCGCGAGCGGTGCAGGAGAGATGGTCCACCCGATCCGCCAGCCGGTCATCGCGTACGCCTTCGCGACGCCGTTCACGACCACGAGGTTGTCGCGCCGCGTGGCGACGTCGAGCGCCCCGGGCGCCGGCGCGTCGTACGCGATCCGCACGTAGATCTCGTCGCTGATCACCCACCAGCCACGGTCGGCCGCGAGGTCGAGGATCGCCCGGAGCTCGTCGGGTGCGTACACACTGCCGGTCGGATTGCTCGGCGAGTTCAGCATCAGGCCGCGCGTGCGCGGCGTCGCGTGCGCCGCGAGGCGCGCCGGGTCGACCTTGAAGCCACGCGCCGGGTCGCCGTGCACCTCCACCGCCGTCGCGCGCGCGAGCCCAACCATCTCGTAGTACGATGTCCAGCTTGGCGTCGGGACCAGGACCTCGTCGCCCGGCCCGAAGAGCGCCACGCAGGCGTTGTAGAGCGACTGCTTCGACCCACTTGAGACGACGACCTCCGCCGGAGTCACGCGGTCGGCGCCGCGATACGCGCGGTTCGCGTCGGCGGCAATCGCCTCGCGCAGCGGCAGGATCCCCTCGACCGCGGTGTAGCGCGTCGCCCCCTGCTCAACGGCGGCGGCGGCGGCGGCGCGAATCGGCGCGGGCGTATCGAAGTCGGGCTCCCCCGCCCCGAGGTCGATGATTGCGCGCCCCTCGGCCTTGAGGGCCTTCGCCCGCTGCGAAACCGCGATGGTGGCGCTCTCCTTCAGCGCGGCGATGTTCTCGGAGGGGCGGAAGACGAATACGTCGGCCATGCGGAACCTCGGGCGCGCGGGTGGGGATGATGCAGGACGCGGTGGAGGGGACCGCTATATTTCCGACTTCCGAAGGATATCACGCGCGCCGGATGAGGCGCCATTGACAACCGAGTCCGAGTTGACCTCCGCCGATCGCGAGCCCACGGGCACCGTCCGCAGCGCCGCCGCCGCCTATTTCCTCCCGCCCGACTGGGCCCGGGTCGCCCGGCTCGCCGTGCCCGCCCTCGAGCGCCTCACCCCGGGCGCGGGCGTGCAGCTCCTCCTCCTCACCCCGGACGCGGACGCGACACTCGACCTCGCGCAGGCCCTCGCGGCGCTCCCCGCCCCCGCCCGCCGCCGGCTC
>JBMTAR010000225.1:0-3403 GCA_049428925.1 Gemmatimonadaceae bacterium | reverse complement strand
TGGAGAAGATCGTCGAGTACGCCTTCCAGGTGCTGGAGACGGATCGCTGCGCGATCCTGCTCACCGACGAGGACGGCCAGCTCGTCCCGAAGCTGTCGCGCGACCGCCGGGGCGCCGATGCGCCGGGCGCGGTCCCCCAATCGATCGCGCAGACCGCCGTGGCCGAGCAGGTCGCGATCCTCTCCGATGACGCTGCCGAAGACCAACGCTTCACGGGGCAGTCCATCGTGATGCAGAAGGTCCGGTCGGCGATGTGCGTCCCACTCGTCAGCAGCGAGATGCGCGTGCTGGGCATCCTGTACGTCGACAACTTCTCCATCCGGAAGTTCGTCGAGGCGGACCTCGACTTCCTGATTGCCTTCGCCGGACTCGCCTCCGTGGCGCTCGAGAACGGGCAGCTCGCGGACCGGATTCGGCGCGAGGCGCTCGCGCGCAGCAACTTCGAGCGGTTCTTCACGCCGGCGCTGGCGGCGCGCATCGCGTCGAGTCCCGAGGCCGTGAAGCTCGGCGGCGACAAGCGGCGGGTGGCGGTGTTGTTCAGCGACATCCGCGGCTTCACGGCGCTGTCCGAGACGATGAATCCCGACGCGATGGCGCGCCTCCTCACGGAGTACTTCACCGAAATGGTGGAGTGTGTGTTCCGTCACGGCGGCACGCTCGACAAGTTCATCGGCGACGCGGTGATGGCGCAGTGGGGAGCGCCGATCGGGGCGCTCGATGACTGCGACCGCGCGATGCAGGCCGCGCTCGACATGATGACCGGGCTCGACGCGCTCAACGCGCGCTGGCGCGCCGAGGCGCGCCCGACGGTCGAGATCGGCATCGGCCTGAACGTGGGCGATGTGTTCGCCGGCAACATCGGGAGTGACCGTCGCCTGGAATACACCGTGATCGGCGACTCCGTGAACGTCTCGAGCCGGCTCTGCGGGGCGGCGGGCCCGGGCGAGATCCTGATCTCCGCGCCGTTCCGTGACGCCCTGAACACGCCGCCGCCGCTCGACGCGCTGCCGCCGATGGAACTCAAGGGGAAGAGCCAGCCGCTCCCGGTCTTCCGCGTGCAGCGGTGACGCTCGCCGGCGTCGTCGCACCCGCCGGCTACGAACAGCTCGAGATCGGCGACATCACCGCGGTGGCGCGCACCGGCGCCGTGGCCGGCGTGCGCGCTGCACTCCGCGTCGCACCGACGCTCCACGCGTGGGCGGCGACCGCGCCGGAGGCGCAGCCCTTCACCGGTCGCGACATCGCCTGGGGGGCAACCCTCCCCTGCGGCTCGACGCAGGTCGTGGTCCGACGATCCCGGCACGGCGGACTCCTCGGTCCGCTGCAGGGCGACCGGTTCCTCGCGCCGGGGCGCGCACCAGACGAGTTGGAGATTGCACTGCGGCTGCAGGAGGCGGGGGTGCGCACGCCGGACGTCGTCGCGTACGCCCTCTACCCAGCCGGCCCCGGTCTCTGCCGGATCGACGTGGCGACCCGTCGGCTCCCCACTGGGGCGGATCTCCCCGACCGCTGGCGGCTCGCCGATGCGGCGGCCCGCGACGCGATCCTCACCGCGGTCGCCCTGCTCCTGCGTGACCTGCAGGCCGCCGGCGCGTGGCACGCCGACCTCAATGCGAAGAACATCTACCTTGTCGAGGAGGGGCGCCGGTGGCGGGCGTGGGCGCTCGACGTCGATCGCGTCACCTTCGGGCGTCCCAACGATCCGGCGATTGGCGCCCGGAACCTCGCGCGGCTCGCCCGCTCCCTCCGGAAGTGGCGCAGCCGCCACGGCCTCCCGGTCGACGAGGCCGCCATCGCGCAACTCACCGCGCTCGTCCAGGAGCGGTCGTGAGCCGCGTTCCGCTGGACCGGGTCTGCATCGTGATGATGTCGGCGGTCGGCGACGTCGTCCACGTCCTCCCGGCGCTCACCGCCCTCAAGCGCCATCACCCGGCGATGCACGTGACTTGGGTCCTGCAGCCGGGCCCCGCCGGGCTCGTGCGCGGGCACCCGATGGTGGATGAGATCGTGCTCTTCGAGCGCCGGGCGGGGCTGCGCGGCTTCCTCGACCTGCGGCGTGCGCTGGCGGGGCGTCGCTTCGACCTCGTCATCAACCTCCAGGTCTACCTGAAGGCGGGAATCATCACTGGGATGACCGACGCCCCAGTGAAGCTCGGCTTCGACCGGGCCCGCGCGCGTGACGGGAATTGGCTCTTCACGACGCACCGCATCCCACCGCACCCGATGCAGCACGTACAGGACCAGTACCTCGAGTTCTGCGACTGGCTCGAGGTCCCGCATCAACCGGTCCGCTGGGACCTCGGCCCGTGGGATGACACCGAGCGTGCGGCGCAGGCGGCGTTCCTCTCGCGCTTCGACCGGCCGATCGCGCCGATCGTCGTGGCCACGAGCAAGCCGGAGAAGGACTGGCTCCCCGAGCGCTGGGCCCAGGTGTGCGATGCGCTCTGGTACGATTTCGGTATCCAGCCGGTGCTCGTCGGCGCACGCTCGCCGCGCGAGGTGCACGCCGAACGCGTGATCCTCGAGGGGTCGCGCGCCCCGGTGCACAGCGCGCTTGGCCAGGGCGGACTGCGCGGTCTGGTGGGCATCCTCGACGGCGCGGCGCTGGTGCTCTCCCCCGACACCGGCCCGCTGCACATCACCGTGGCGCTCGACCGGCCGGTGGTGAGTCTCATCGCGTATTCCAACCCGAAGCGCGTCGGCCCGTACCGGAAGTTCGGGGACCTGATGATCGACGCGTACGGCGACCCCGGCGAGGCCTATCCCATCTCGATGGAGAACCGCCCGGGTCGGATGCCGCGCATCACCGTGCGGGACGTGCTCGAGAAGGTCGAGCGCTGGCGGACCGCGTACGGCGCCGGCTACGCGCGGACGACGCCGAGCGCGTAATCGTACCGCAGGCCGACCTCGGCGAGGAGTGCGACGAGCCGGCGCAGCCCGAGGCCCATCACACTGAAGTAGTCGCCGTGGATGCGCTCGACGATTGTCGCGCCGAATCCCTGGATCCCATAGGCCCCCGCCTTGTCCATCGGCTCGCCGGTGGCGACGTAGGCGGCGATCTCCTCGGTGGTGAGCGGTCGGAAGGTGACCTCGACCGACTCCACCGCGCTCACGGTGCGACCATCGCGGGCCACCGCCATCGCGGTATGCACCGTGTGCGTCCGGCCCGCGAGTCGCGTGAGCATCGCCGCGGCCTCGGTGGTGTCCCGTGGCTTGCCGAGGATGTCGCCGTCGAGGACCACAATGGTGTCGGCCGCGACGACGACCGCGGCGGGATGCCGATCGGCGAGGACGTGCGCCTTGGCACGCGCGAGCCGTTCACAGTGCGGCACCGCGGCCTCCGCCGGGAGCACCGATTCGTCGATGTCCGCGGGGCGGACCACGTGCGGGATGCCGACGAGCG
>JBMTAR010000224.1:0-3438 GCA_049428925.1 Gemmatimonadaceae bacterium | reverse complement strand
CCGCACCCGTCGTGACGCGGTCGCGGCCGAAGATCAGCTCCTCCGCCACACGGCCGCCGTACGCCATCACGAGACGCGCCTCCAGCTGCTCGCGCGTCACGGACACGCGATCGTCCTCCGGGAGGGTGAAGGCCAGGCCGAGGGCTCGACCGCGCGGGACGATGGTGACCTTGTGCAGCGGGTCGTTCCCGCGGACGCGGATCGCGCAGACGGCGTGCCCCGCCTCGTGGTACGCCGTGAGGCGGCGCTCGTCCTCCTTCATCACCAGCGACTTCCGCTCCGCCCCGAGCATCACGCGGTCCTTCGCGTCCTCGAAGTCGACCATATAGATCTTCTCGTGGTTCCGCCGGGCCGCAAGAAGCGCGGCCTCGTTCACGAGGTTCGCGAGGTCGGCGCCCGCCATCCCCGGCGTGCCGCGCGCGAGGCGCGTGATGTCGACATCGGCGGCGAGGGGCTTGTTCCGCACGTGCACCGTGAGGATCCCCTCGCGCCCCCTGAGGTCGGGCGCGTCCACGACGATCTGACGGTCGAAGCGACCCGGGCGCAGCAGCGCGGGGTCGAGCACATCGGGACGGTTCGTCGCGGCGATCAGGATGACGCCGTCGTTGGACTCGAAGCCGTCCATCTCGACGAGGAGCTGATTGAGCGTCTGCTCGCGCTCATCATGTCCGCCGCCGAGGCCAGCGCCGCGATGGCGGCCGACCGCATCGATCTCGTCAATGAAGATGATGCAGGGGGCATTGGTCTTGCCCTGCTCGAAGAGGTCGCGGACGCGCGACGCGCCCACGCCCACGAACATCTCGACGAAGTCGGAGCCGGACATCGAGAAGAAGGGCCGCCCCGCCTCGCCGGCGACCGCCTTGGCCAGCAGCGTCTTCCCCGTGCCCGGCGGTCCCACGAGGAGCGCCCCCTTCGGCAGCCGGCCGCCAAGCTTGGTGAACTTCTGCGGATCCTTCAGGAACTCGATGATCTCGCGGAGCTCGACCTTCGCCTCATCGGCGCCGGCCACGTCGGCGAACGTGATCTTGGGGGTGTCACCGCTCAGCAGCTTGGCCTTCGACTTGCCGAAGGAGAACGCCTTGTTCCCGCCCGCCTGCATCTGCCGGAAGAAGACGATCCAGATACCGAGGATGAAGAGCCACGGCAGCATCGAGGCGAGGAGACCCAAGAAGCTCGGGCGCGGTTCCTCGGCTTTGATCGCCACCTGCCGCTCGCGCAGCCGCTGCACCTCCGCCTCGCTGTTCGCGACGGCGAGCTTCGTGCTGAAGGACTTCACCTCGCGTCCCTTCACCAGGACGCGTTCGCGGAACTCGCCCACGACCTCCTTGCCGCCGACGATCGTGACGCGCGCGATGTTGTCCTTCCCGAGCTGCTGATCGTAGAAGGAGTACTCCACCTCCGTCGCCCGCTCCCGCCCCTTCCCCGCGAACTGGATCAGGACGATGGGGATCAGGAAGGCGATGAGCCAGAACGAGAGGGATCGGGAGAAGCGGCCGGGGCCGCCGGACTTCGGGGTCGTGGATGATGACATAGTGGGCGACTCAGGTCGCGAGGCTGGCGACGTACGGGACGTGACGGAAATCCTCGGCGTGGTCGAGACCGTAGCCCACGAGGAAGTCCGGCGGCGCGTCGAAACCGACGAAGCGGACCGGATGCTGGAGTTCGGTGGCGATGCGCTTGTGGAGGAGTGCGCAGATGGCAATCGAGGCGGGACGACGAGCCTGCAACAGCGTGACGAGGTGCTGCAAGGTGCGGCCCGAGTCCACGATGTCCTCGACCAGGAGGAGGTGCTTCCCTTCCAGCGAGGTCTCGGGATCGTAGAGGAGCCGGACGGTCCCGGACGAGACCGTCGCTTTCCCGTAGCTCGAGGCCACGAGGAAATCGACGTGAAGAGGGCGCTCGATCTCCCGCACCAGATCGGCGAGGAAGATGAAGCTCCCCTTGAGGAGGCCCAAGACGAGCAGCTCACCGTCGGGATAGGCCGCCGTGATCTCCCGTCCGAGGGCGCGGCACCGGTCCGCGATCGCCTGTTCGGAGAACGCGATGCGGTCGACGGCACGGCCCTTGAGCCGAGGATCAGGTGTGACGGAGGACATCATCCTTCAATATAGTCCTCGGGCCACAGAGACGTTCCCGACCCGTGCGCGGCGCGACGGATCACGAACGTGCGCGCCGTGCGCTCAAGACGATGCCCGCCGCTCACCGGGATGTACTGGCCGGCACGCGCACCGGGGGCCCAGCGCGCGGCCCGCGCGATCCCCCGGCGGTCGAGGACGACCCCGGCCCGCGCGGCGATCGCGGGCAAGAGGAGCTCCCACCCCGACGCGTCGAGCCCAGTCACCGAGGCCACCGGCACCGCCACCACCCCCGACCGAAGGATGCGGACGTCGAGCCCATCCACGATCGCCTCGACCTCCGCGCGCCACGCCCGCGCCCGTCGGCCCAGGTCGAGGCACCAGGCGGCGAATCCTGCGTCCGCGCGTTCCAGCGCCGGCAGAAGCTCGTTCCGCACCCGATTCCGCTGGAAGCGGAGCGTCGCGTTACTCGGATCCTCCTCGAAGCGAATCCCGTGCCTCACCACGTACGCCGTCAGGTCGGCGCGACGCACCTCCAGCAACGGGCGCACGACCGACGTTCGCGGAGCCACAGACGCCGCGACGTCCATCCCCGCCAGCCCCCGCGGCCCGGCGTGCCGAAGCAGTCGCAGGAGCACCGTCTCCACCTGGTCATCCCGGGTGTGGGCGGTGACCGGGACCGCCGACGCCTGGTGCGCGGCCTCGGCGAGGAACCGCCAGCGCGCCCGACGCCACCCGGCTTCGGTGGGGGGCGACCGCCGGTCGGCACGGCCGACACGACACGGCACCCCGGCCGCCGCGCAGGTGGACCGCACGAGGTCCACCGCCCGCCGGGCGGCCTCCCCCGTCCCGTGGTCGAAGGTCGCGACCGCGGCGACCTCCTCACGACGGCGCGTCAGCAGGGCGTGCAGGAGCCCCATCGAATCCCGCCCGCCGGAGGCCGCGACAAGCCACCGGCCGGGGACCATTCCCGCGACCGCCTCCTCCACCCCAATGGGTTCCGTTCCCGGGAACACGTCTATAAGATACGGCGTTCTTCGGACAGCCATTCCGACAACCGGTCAGGAGCACTCGCGTGGAACAGAACTTCGGTGGTCCCCTCGGCACCCTCATCGCCGGCCTCGGCATGGGCGCCTACTACCTCGGCCTGACCTGGATCAACATCCTGCTCGGCATCGTCCTCACCCCGTTCTTCATCATCCCGATGACCTGGATTCAGGACGCTCGGGCGAAGAAGCAGTCGCAGGGCTGAGCCCGCCTCGCCGGGTCTCCCGGCCCAATTGATGATTCGGCAGGGCGGCGCATCAGTGCCGCCCTGCCTTTTTTCGTCCGCGTGACGAGAACGCCGAGTCGGCAGTCTTTC
>JBMTAR010000223.1:0-3451 GCA_049428925.1 Gemmatimonadaceae bacterium | reverse complement strand
GGAAGTCCACGCTCCTGAATCACCTCGTCGGGACGAAGCTCGCCATCGTCTCGCCGAAGCCCCAATCGACGCGTGACCGCGTCGTCGGTATTCTCATTCACGCCGACACGCAGATGGTGCTCTTCGACACCCCAGGGCTGCTCGAGCCGCGATACGATCTGCACCGATCGATGCGGCGCGCTGCCCTGGAGGCAATCGCCGATGCGGACCTGATCCTGCACCTGGTCGACGGGCTCTCCCCCCCTGAGCAGCGAGCGCCGCTCACCACGATGGCCGGACTCTCGGCGCAGCCACGGGCGGCGGTGCTCACCGTCGTCACCAAGGCCGATCAACTTTCCCCGGACCAACGGGCGCGATGGCTGGTCGAGGTCCCCGACGCGCTGCTCATCTCAGCCACCACGGGCGAGGGCATTAGTGCTCTCCTGAATCTCGTCGCGAGCCGGCTCCCGGAGTCGCCGTTTCTCTACCCGGTGGATGACGTCTCGACCCAGCAGACCCGGTTCTTCGCGTCGGAGTTCGTCCGAGAGGCGGTCTTCGAGCAGCTCGAGGACGAAGTGCCCTACGGGGTCGCCGTCGAGATCGAGGAGTTCCGGGAGGAGCGCACACCGGTCTACGTCCGCGCCGTGATGCACGTGGAGCGCGACAGTCAGAAGCGGATCCTCATCGGGAGTGGTGGTAGTCGCATCCGGGCGATTGGGCAGGCGGCGCGTCCCCGGATTGAGGCGCTTATCGATCGTCCCGTGTATCTTGACCTCTGGGTGAAGGTGCTGACGAATTGGCGGCGCAATCCCGTCGCGCTTCGTCGGCTCGGGTACCAGTTACCGGAGGACCTCGAGCGATGATGATTCCGGAGACCATCCGTCGCATTCTCGTCTGTCCGCGATGCCACGGGGACCTCATTGATGAGGGCGCTGCCGAGGGACTCGGGTTGGCGTGTGTTCCGTGCGCTGTTGTCTATCCCGTGCGGGACGGCATTCCTGTCCTGCTGGTCGATCAGGCGCGCCCCAGGTGATGCGCGGATGACCTCGGTCCTGACGGTGGTCTGCCCGGAGTGTCAGGTGATCTACCGCATCGATCCCAGTCGGGTGCCCACGGGCGGGCTCCGGGCCCGCTGCACGTCCTGCGGCGCCGTCATCGCCATCGGACTCGCGATGCCACCCATCGTCGCGGCGGCCGCGCCGATGGATCCGGCCGTGTTGGACGCCTCCGATGCCGCGGCAGCGCCCGTCAGGACGGACGCGTGGGATTGGGTCGTAGCGGAGCAGGGCTCGGGTGCGGCCTCGGTGCCGCGCACCTCGGCTGACGATCCGTGGGACTGGGGCGCCTCGCGGCGCTCCACGGGTGCGGCGTCCGTGCCGCCAACGTCGGTAGATGATCCGTGGCTGGGCCTCTGGGGAATGAGCGATCCCTCCGCTCGGCCCCCTCAGCCGCCCCGGTCTCCCAGCCCTGTCGATGCCCATCCGGCGCGTTCGCCCGCCCCGACTCGTCCGCTCCCTCCCGCAATCGCTCGGCGCCCACGTTCCTGATTCTCCCGTCGGTGCCATCGGGGATGCTGACCCGGTATCTTACGCGGATGGCCGACCACGAATCGCTACAGTCCCTCCGGCACGACCGAGCCCGCCTGGACGAGCTCCGGAGGTTCCTTTGACCTCGATCGCAAGCGCGAACGTCTGACCGCCCTTGAGGGGGACATGGCGGACCCGGGCTTCTGGAATGCGCAGGAGCGGGCGCGAGGGGTGGTCCAGGAGGTGAAGGTCCTCAAGAACTGGATTGAACCGTGGGATCGGCTTGATGGTCGAGTGGCTGGTGCGCTCGAGCTCGCCGAGCTCCTCACCCTCGAGCCGGACGCCGAGATGGCGGCCGAGCTCACGCGCGAGTCCACGGCGATTCAAGAGGAGACCGATGCGTATCGGCTCCGCTCGCTGCTGCAGGGACGTGACGACTTCCGGGACGCGCAAGTCGAGATCAGCGCGGGGGCCGGTGGCACCGAGGCCCAGGACTGGGCACAGATGCTGATGCGCATGTACACGCGCTGGGCGGAGCGAAAGGGATTTGGTGTGGAGATCCTGGATCTCTCCGAAGGAGAAGAGGCGGGGATCAAAGGCGCGGTCCTCGAGGTGAAGGGGGAATACGCCTTCGGCTTTCTCCGTCCCGAGACGGGGGTCCACCGTCTGGTCCGGATCTCGCCGTACGACTCGCAGGCGCGTCGGCACACGAGTTTCGCATCGGTGTTCGTCTACCCGGTCGTGAACGAGGAGATCAACATCGAGATTCGTGAAGAGGACCTCCGGATCGATGTCTATCGGGCGTCGGGGGCGGGCGGCCAGCACGTCAATAAGACGAGCTCGGCGGTCCGTATCACCCACCTGCCGAGCGGTGTGGTGGTGGCGTCGCAGCAGGAGCGGTCGCAGTTCAAGAACAAGGCGACGGCGATGAAGATGCTGAAGAATCGCCTCTACAACCTCGAGGCGGAGAAGCAAGCCGCGGCGAAGGCGGCACTCGACGCGACAAAGCAGGATGTGTCCTTTGGGAGCCAGATCCGCAGCTACGTGTTCCAGCCCTACACGATGGTCAACGACCACCGAACCGAGCTCAAGATCACCGACGTCCAGAAGGTGATGGATGGCGCGATCGATCCGTTCATCGAGGCCTATCTGAAGCAGACCGGCGCGCCGACGGTGGGCGCGTGAGCTCCGCCCCGACCCTGTACGGCGCCGCCTGGGAGGCCGCATGACGGATGACCTGAACTTCGTGATGCGGGCGCGGCGCGAGAAGCTCGCGGCGCTCGTCACGGCGGGCGAGACGCCCTTCGGCTACGGTTTCGATCGCTCGCACGGTTGCGGGGCCGCGGCTGCGTTGCTCGGGGACGCGGACGAGGGGCCGGTCGTGCGTCTCGCGGGGCGCGTCGTCGCATGGCGCGGACATGGGAAGACGATCTTCGCACATCTCGCGGATGACGAGGGGAGGATCCAGCTCTACTTCCGACAGGATCAGCTGGGGGAGCGGTTCGCGATCCTGTCGTCCTTCGACCTCGGGGACATCATCGGGGTGTCCGGGCCGCTCTTTCGCACGCGGACGGGTGAGGTCACGGTCAAGGTTGACGCGGTGGCGATGCTCGCGAAATCGCTGCGACCCCTGCCGTTCGGGAAGGAGGAGGTCGTCGAGGGGCGTACCGTCCGGCATTCGGGCTTCGCCGATGGGGAGCAGCGGTCCCGGCAGCGCTACGCCGACCTTGCGGTGCATCCGGAGGTGCGGCGGCACTTCGCCGCGCGGTCGCGAATGACGACGGCGATTCGTCGCGCGCTCGACGGGCTCGGGTATCTCGAGGTGGAGACGCCGGTGCTGCAGCCGCTCTACGGCGGCGCCGCCGCGCGCCCGTTCACGACCCATCACAATGCGCTCGACATGCCGCTCTTCCTGCGCATCGCGGACGAGCTCTATCTCAAGCGGC
>JBMTAR010000222.1:0-3453 GCA_049428925.1 Gemmatimonadaceae bacterium | reverse complement strand
GAGCGCCGTGACGAGCGCCGTGACGAGCGCCGTGACGAGCGCCGTGACGAGCGCCCGACCGCCGACCGGCGCCCAGAGCGCGGCCCCTCGGCCCCCGCACCCGCTCCCACCCCGGAAGCCACCGGTGACGGCAGCGGCCCCGCCACCCCCTCCGACGACGCCACTCGCAGGCGCCGCCGTCGCGGGCGCCGTGGCGGCCGCCGCGGACGCGGGGATGGCACCGGGCCCGCCGGCGCCGCCGACCAGACCGACTGACCCCGACGATGTCCCGCTTCTATCTCACGACCGCCATCGACTACGCGAACGGCGACCCGCATCTCGGGCACGCCCTCGAGAAGATCGGTGCCGACGCCATCGCCCGCTTCCACCGCCAGCTCGGTGACGAGGTCTGGTTCCTCATCGGGATGGACGAGCACGGGCAGAAGGTCGCCCAGACCGCCGAGCAGGCCGGGATGGCGCCCCAGGCCTTCGTCGACCGCGTCGCCGAACGCTTCCAGGCGATGTGGTCCACCCTCGGGATCTCGCACGACCAGTTCATGCGGACCTCCGCGGCGCCCCACCACGCCGCCGTCACCGACCTCCTCGAGCGGATCTTCCGGCACAGCCCGGAGGATTTCTACGAGCGCTCCTACACCGGTCGTTACTGCGTCGGGTGCGAGAGCTTCAAGCAGCCCGCCGACATCACCGACGATCGCTGCGCGCTGCACCCGACGCGCACGCTGCAAGACATCACCGAGCGGAACTGGTTCTTCCGCCTCTCGGCCTACACCGACCGCCTCAAGGCGCACCTCACCGCGCACCCCGAATTCGTGCAGCCGGTCACGCGCCGCAACGAGATCCTCGCCCTGCTCGAGCAGGGGCTCGAGGACGTCTCCGCGAGTCGCGCCCGCTTCGCCTGGGGCGTCCCCTTCCCTCGGCCGCTCTCCGACGGAGAGACGCAGACCACCTACGTCTGGTTCGACGCGCTCCCGAACTACTGGACCGCGCAGGCCTTCCCGGGCTCCCGCGCCCCGTGGCCCGCCGACGTGCACATCGTGGGGAAGGACATCACCCGCTTCCACGCGGTGATCTGGCCGGCGATGCTGATGGCCGCCGACCTCCCGCTCCCGCAGATGATCTGGGCGCACGGCTTCATCTCACTTGGCGGGGAGCGCTTCTCCAAGTCGGCGGGAGTGAAGCTCGAACTCGCCGATGCGATCGCGCGCTTCGGCCCCGATGCCTTTCGGTATTACCTCCTCCGCGACGTGCCCTTCGACGGCGACGGCGCCTTCTCCTGGGAGCGCTTCGAAGCCGTCTACACCGCCGAACTCGCCAATGGACTCGGGAACCTCGCGAGCCGCACCACCGCGATGCTCGAGAAGTACTGCGAGGGCGTGGTCCCGACGGGACCGCGCGGCGCCACCGATGCCGCCGACCTCGCCGATTACGCCGTGGCCCGGGCCGCGATGGCCGGGGGCCGCGGCTTCCCGGTCCACGAAGCGCTCGAGGCAGTCGTGCGCACCGTCGGACGCGCCAACCAGCTCATCCAGGACGCCAAGCCGTGGGTCCTCGCGAAGGACCCCGCCCAGCGCGAGGCGCTTGACGGGGTCTTGGCGACGCTGACGCGCCAGCTGGCGCGTCAGGCGGTCTATCTCGCCCCCTTCATGCCCCAGAAGGCCGAGGCGCTCTGGCGGGCGCTGGGAGGCCCTGGGACGGCCGGGAGCACCCCCTTCGCGGCGGCCGACACCCTCGACTGCGCCGGCTGGCGCGTGACGAAGGGCGAGGGGCTCTTTCCGCGGCCGGAGCCGCGGCCCGAGACGCCGGCCGAGGCCTGAATCCCGCCCGCCGCGGACATGGGCGGGGGGGGGGGGGGGGCCCCCCCCCCCCCCCCCCCCGTCGATCCATCAAGCACCGTACGACGTCAGAACGAGACCTTCGGCACCTCGCGCGCGGCCTCGCTCTGGACCTCGAAGTACTCACGCGCCGCCGCGCCGGAGAGCTTGGCGACGATGACGGCGGGGAACTTCCGGATGTAGGTGTTGAAGTCGCGGACCGCGCCGTTGTAGTCGGTCCGCGCCACGGCGATCCGGTTCTCCGTCCCCGCGAGCTCGTCCTGCAGGCGGAGGAAGTTCGCGTCGCTCTTGAGCTGCGGATAATTCTCGGAGATCGCGAGGAGTCGACCGAGCGCGCCGGTCATCGCGTCGTTGGCGCGCGCCATCTCACCGACGTTGCGCCCCTGCACCGCGCCCGCGAGCCCGGCCCGCGCCTGCGCGACCTCAGTGAAGATCGTCATCTCCTGCTTGGCGTACCCCTTCACCGTCTCGACCAGGTTCGGCACGAGGTCGGCGCGCCGCTGCAGCTGCACCTCGATCTGCTGCTGCGCCGACTGCGCGGTCTCGTCCTTGGTCTGGATGCTGTTGTAGTTCGCGATGCCGAAGAGGACGAGGAGGATCGGGAGCGCGATGAGGATTAGCGTACGGGGCTTCATCGAGGCGAGGGGTCGAAGGGGTGAGGTGGAAGGAGGGCGGAATCAGCGAACGAGTGGACGGAATCAGGGGCGCCCGACGATCGCATCGACGTGCGCAACGAAGCGCTCGAGCCCGGCGTGGTACGCAGTGAGCAGGGCATCAGCCTCTGCGGCGACGATCTTCGCCGAGCCGTCAGCGTGTGCGAGCACTCTCAGGAACGGCAAGGGGTCGAAACCGGCGTGACGGGCCGCGCGCCGCACCACCTCGGCCGCCGTATCGGCGGCCGGTTCGCCGTGCACGCGCCGCAGCGTCCGGAAGAGCACCAGCACCGCGCTCCGTGTGGCCGTGAGCAGCGCGATCTCCTTGGCGGCGTCCCCGTCGGCTGCGAGAAGCCCCTGCCGGAGGGCGAGGAGCTTCCCCATCGCCTCGAACTCGAGCTGATGCCGCAGATTCGCGGCCTCCACCGGCGCGCCGTGCGGCAGTGCGCCCCAGAGCTCCCGGTGATGGGCGAGGATGTCGGCCACCTCGATCGCGAAGACGTCACGACTCGCGTGCCACTCCGCCTCCGTGAGGATCAGCGGCGGCGGGTTCCCCAGCGCGCGCCACTCGCGCGTCGCACGTGCCGAGGCGCGGAGTGAGGCCGGGGTGAGCGCGCGGACCAGCACGAGGACGTTGTGGTCGGAGTGCTTCGCCACCTGCTCCCCGCGCGCCGCGGAGCCGTACAGGACCACCGCACGCAGCGCGTCGCCGTGCGCGTCGCGGAGCGCCTGTGCGAAGCCATCGAGTGTCATCGCCGCCATCTCAGAACCTCCCGCCGGCGCCACCGCCGGAGAATCCGCCGCCCCCACCGAACCCGCCGAACCCACCCCCACCGAACCCACCGCCACCCCAGCCCCCGCCCCCACCCTATCACTCAGCGGGTGCGCCTCCGCCTTGAGCGCCGCCGCCCGCTCCCGCCGCCGCCGCTCCTGCTCCACCACGGCTGCCGCCGCCCGCGCGCGCTCGG
>JBMTAR010000221.1:0-3468 GCA_049428925.1 Gemmatimonadaceae bacterium | reverse complement strand
CGGTCGCTCGCGTGCGAGTGCCCGCGGTCGGGCCCCGAGTTCACACTCGGGTTCTGCGACGGATTCCACCCATCCTCCACGCCGAGCTCGCGCATCCGCCGCTTCAGGTAGCGCGCGATGTCGGAGTCCTTGGTGACACCCGGGACCACCTGCGCGTACGCCTCCACCTCGAGCCGCGCGGTGAGCGCCGCCGCGCGCTTCATGATCTCGATCTCCGCGGGGAGTTTCACCGCGAGCCAGGTCTGCACGAGGTCGTGCGACGACACCAGCCGTCGTGCCCACGTCGGCCCCAGTGCCTGCTCGAGCCCGCGCCGCTGCGTGGCCGAGAGGCCGTCCGCGATTCCGCTCCCCTCTCCGCTGTTGATGGCGATCCGCTGTGCCCCGGCGGCCCGGAGGCGGTCCGCGATGGCGCGGTAGAGCGCGGCCGGCGTCCCGTCATACACGACCACTGAGTCGTGCGTGCCGAGTTCGCGGAGCGCGATCGCCTCGCCGAATCCCGAGAGCATCACCGTGCGCACCGCGTCGCCGCGGCGCGTCACGATCACCGCCGACGGCGCGCCCGCGTTCTCACCACCCAGATGCAGCGCGAGCGGGTCGTTCGCGTTCTCTCGGAAGAGGCTCACCCAGGCATCGATGTTCGTCTCGCGCATCGCCGCCGGCAGCAGCCGCGTGATGCGCTCCTTCCGGATCGCCGGCCAGGGATTCGGACCGGTGAAGTCGTCGGCGCGCGGCGCGACCCCACTGGCTGCTGACGCGCCACCCACTGCCGATCCCGCGACCGCGCGCGGCGCGAGATGCCGCGCGAAGAACTCCCATGTGAGGTTCCACGAATCGATCTGGTCCGGGGAGTCATCACGGAGCAGCGTCTCGCGGTTCACGCGACGGCTGAACGTGTGCCCCCCGCTCGCCGGCCCCGGTGCCGGATCCACATAGATCTTGGTCTCGGCGAGCTCCGGCTTCCGCGCGCGCAGCGCATCGACGAGCTGCTGGTCCTCCACGAAGTCGACGTCGGTGTCGTTCGTCGCGACGTGCACGAGCAACGGGCGCTCCAGCGCATCCACGTGGTAGAGCGGGGAGCGGCGCACATATTCGGCGCGCTGCTCGAACGGCAACCCCGAGAGCTCTCGCTGCGTCGAGAAGCTCCGCGCGTACGATGGGCCCTTGTACGAGAGGCGGAAGATCAGGTTGGTGACCGGGACGATTGCCGCCCCTGCCACGAAGCGCGCGCGGTCACCACGCATCAGCAAGAGCGACGTGATGTACCCGCCGTGGCTCCACCCCATGATGCCGATACGCGCCGGATCCACCTCGGTGCGCGTCGCGAGGAACCCGACCGCATCCTCGACGTCGTCGAGCTCCTTACCGCCGTAGTCGATGGCACGGTGGTGCGTCTCACCGTACCCCGTCGAGCCGCGATAGTCCGGCGCGACGATCACATACCCGCGTTGGGTGGCCTCGATGATGAACGGGAGGTAGTTCTGGTCCCAGTTCCCGTGCACGCCGCCGTGCACCCAGACGAGCGCCGCATGCGCCTTCGCTCCGCGTGAGGTCAGGGGGGAGAAGACGTAGACCGGGATGTCGAGGTCGCCGTGGCGGCTCCGGTAGGTCGTCTTCTCGTAGCGCATCACGCCGGCGCTGCGGGCCGCGAAGATGCTGTCGGTCCGGGCCTTCGCCGCGAGGTCGCGCGCGTAGTCGGCTGCCGGATGGTCCTCGTGCCGGTCGCTCACATAGAGCTTGGCGGCACGCTCGGGGTCCATCGATACCGTCGAGCGCGCGGGGGCTTGGGCGAGGAGGGGGAGGGCGAGACAGCAGGCGAGGAGAAGGCGCATGCGAGGGACGGACGTAGGGGGTGGAGGGGACGGTCTGAAGTTACGGTCCGGCCCGCCTCGACGCCCTGCGTCCCCTGCTCACTCCCCCAGCAGCCGACGCACCGCCGGCTCGAGCGACACCGCGCCGATCGGCCCCAGCACCGTATGGCGGATCGCACCCGTCCGGTCGAGCAGGAACGAGGTGGGATAGCCCCGCACCCCGCCGAAAGTGCGCTCGGCCTCCGCCCCCACATGCGCGATCGGATAGGTGATTGCTCGCGTCCGCACGAACGCGGCCACCTCCGCCGTCGGCGCGCGGTCCACGGCGAGCCCGACGATCACAAAGCCGCGCTCGCGATGCCGCTGGTACATCGCCTCGAGTACCGGCATCTCTACCCGACACGGCGCGCACCAAGTGGCCCAGAAGTTCACGAGCACGACCTTCCCGCGGAGCGAATCACTCGCGATCGGGGCGCCGTCGAGCCCCACGTAGCTGTACGAGGGCGCGCCCACCGGCCCCGACCGCACCCCCACCAGCGCGCCAAGATGCGGCAGCAGCGTCGGCGCCGCCCACCAGAGGGCGACGAACAGGACGATGTTCCCGAGGGTCAAGTACTTCCGGAGGCTTAACACAGCGGGCAGTCCGCGCGTAGGTTCAGAGGAAGGGTCACCCTCTCCCACCCGCCCCGACAACCCCATGCGCGCCCTCCTCGCTCTCGCGACCGCCGGGATCTGCACCGCCTGCGCCGCCTCGACCTCCTCACCCGACCCCGACATCGCTCCCACGCCGACCGTCGCGACGGCGCGCGTCGTCACCACCGATGGCGGGACCGTGATGGCCGGCGCGATGAACGTCGACCTCGACGTCCGCCTCGCCGTGACCGGCACCCCGGATCAGGCCTGGACGGCACTCACCGCCGTCTACCAGGAACTCGGGATCCCGCTCTCCGTGAACGACGCCGCGAGCAAGACCCTCGGCAACACGGGCTGGCGTACCCGACGCTCCATTGGTCGCGTCCCCGCCCAGCGCTATCTCGACTGCGGATCGTCCGGCACCATCCAGAACGCCGAGACCTATCAGCTCACACTGTCGATCGTCTCGAACGTGAAGCCCAACCCGCGCGGCGGTTCAATCGTCACCACCGCGCTCTCGGGCACCGGTCGCAACCCCATCACCTCGTCGAGCGCCGACGTCCGCTGCGTCAGCACCGGTGACCTCGAGCTGCGCATCCGCGAGATGGTCGAGCGGGGCATCGTGCGCTGAGCGCGCCGCGCGCTACAGCAGCGCGGCGATATCGGCGGCAATCGCCGTCGGCTCCACCTGCGGTCCGTAGCGCTGCCGCACGACGCCGTCACGCCCCACCAGGAACTTCGTGAAGTTCCACTTGATCGCCTCGGTCCCCAAGAGACCGGGGCGTTCGGCTTTCAGGTGCATCCAGAGCGGATGCGCATCGGAGCCGTTCACATCCACCTTGGCGAACATCGGGAACGTGACGTCGTACGTCGACGTGCAGAACGTCTGGATCTCCTCGGCGCTCCCCGGCTCCTGCCCGCCGAACTGGTTGCACGGGAAGCCGAGCACCGCGAAGCCCCGCGGTCCGTACTCGCGATGCAGCCGCTCGAGTCCCGCGTATTGCGGCGTCATCCCGCAGCCGCTCGC
>JBMTAR010000220.1:0-3469 GCA_049428925.1 Gemmatimonadaceae bacterium | reverse complement strand
AGCCGCAGCTCGAGATCTTCGCCGACGACGTGAAGTGCACGCACGGTGCGACGGTGGGCCGGCTCGACGAGCTCCCGCTCTTCTACCTGAAGAGCCGCGGGATCTCGGCCGAGAACGCGAAGGCGCTCCTGACCTACGCCTTCGCGGCGGAGGTGCTGGAGACGATCGAGATCGACGCGCTCCGGATGACGCTGGAGCGGGCGGTCTTCGAGCGGTTCACGCACACGACGTTGGAGTAGATTCCCGGGGTGAGCGACGCGACCCTCGACGCGCTGTACCAGGAGGTCATCCTGGACCACAACCGCCGGCCCCGGAACTTCCATCCGATGCCGGCGGCGAGCTGCTCTGCCGACGGGAAGAACCCGAACTGCGGCGACCAGCTGACCATCTGGGTGCGCGTCGACGGGGACCGCGTCGCGGAGCTCTCCTTCCAGGGCGTCGGCTGCGCAATCTCCAAGGCCTCGGCCTCCCTCCTCACCGAGGCGGTGAAGGGGAAGACCCGCGCCGAGGCGCTCACGCTCTATGACACGATGCACCGGGTCCTCACGGGGACCGAGACGGACGCCGCGGTCCTGAAGGGGCTCGGCCCGCTGCGGGCCCTCTCGGGCGTGTCCAAGTTCCCGATGCGGGTGAAGTGCGCCTCGCTCGCCTGGCACGCCTTCAAGGCGGCGCTCGACGGCGCCGGCACGGTGAGCACCGAGTCGGTCGCCCCGGCGCCGGCGTCCTGAGCCCCGCCCTCCGACCGATCCGCCGATGAGCACCGGTCCCCTCGCCCCGCGATCCGATTTTCCGCTCCTCGCGGCGTCCCCCGCGCTCGTCTACCTCGACTCCGCGGCGACGACGCAGAAGCCGGTGGCGGTCCTCGACGCCATCCAGCGCTACTACCGCGAGGCGAACGCGAACCCGCACCGCGGGGCCTACGCGCTCGCGGCCGCGGCCACCGAGGCCTATCACGACGCGCGGGCGCGGATCGCGCGCTTCCTCGGCGTCGCGGATGCCGACACCCTCGTCTTCACCCGCGGCAGCACCGAGGCGATGAACCTGATCGCCACGGCGTGGGGTCGCGCGCAGGTCAGGCCTGGGGACAACCTCGTCGTCACGCGGATGGAGCATCATGCGAACTTCGTCCCGTGGCAGCAGCTCGCGCTGGCGACCGGGGCGGAGTTCCGCATCGCCGAGCTCGGCCCCGCCGGGACGATCGACCTCGACCACCTCGCCTCGCTGGTCGACGCGCGGACGAAGGTCGTCGCCTTCGGGCACGTCTCGAACGCGCTCGGGACGATCCACCCCGTGGAAGCGATCGTCCGGATCGCCCGCGAGCGCAGCGCGGGCGGAGCGCCGCTCGGCCCGGGGCTCCCCGCGGGCGCGCTCGTCGTCTGCGACGGCGCGCAGGCGGTGCCGCATCTCCGATGCGCGGTCGACGCACTCGGGGTGGACGCCTACGCCTTCAGCGGGCACAAGCTCGGCGGCCCGATGGGCATCGGCGGGCTCGTGATGCGGCGCGCGCTCCTTGAGGCGATGCCGCCCTACCAGTTCGGTGGGGACATGATCGAGTGGGTGGAGGATCGCTCCTCCACCTGGAACGTGCTCCCGCACAAGTTCGAGGCCGGCACGCCGAACGTGGAGGGTGCGGTCGGGCTCGCCGCCGCGTGCGCGTACGTCGAGGGTCTCGGCTTGGACGCGGTGCGGGCGCACGAGGTTGCGCTCACTACTGAGGCGATGGCCGCGCTCGCGGCGATCCCCGGGGTCACCCTCTTCGGCACCGCGGACGCTGCCTCGCGCAGCGGGGTCGTGAGCTTCGCGATCGACGGCGTACATCCGCACGACGTGGCGACGACCCTCGACGTGGCCGGCGTCTGCGTGCGCGCGGGGCACCACTGCGCCCAGCCGCTGATGCGTGCGCTCGGCGTGCCGGCGACGGTGCGGGCGAGCTTCTGGGTGTACAGCGCGTCCGAGGACGTGGCGCGGCTGGCGCAGGCCGTGCGCGAGACCCAACTTTGGTTCGCGTAGGTTCCCCCCACCCACCCGTCCATGTCCTGGTCGTTCTGGACGATCCTCGCGTTCTTCCTGCTCGTGGCCGAGCTCGGGACGCCGGGCTTCTTCGTCGTGTTCTTCGCTGCCGGGGCGCTCGGCACCGCCGCCGTCACCGCACTCTGGCCCGCCGTCGGCCTCTCGATGCAGCTCTGGGTGTTCACCCTGAGCTCGGTGGCGACGCTCCTCCTCTTCCGACGCCGCCTGATCGCGCTCCTCGGCCCGGATACCGGCCGTCGCCGTGAGGAGCTCGTGCAGGAGATCGCCATCCCGGTACAGGACCTCGCCCCCGACGCCGTCGGGAAGGCGGAGCTGCGCGGCACAAGTTGGACGGCGCGCAACGTCTCCGAGACGCCGATTGCCAAGGGCCAGCGGTGTCGCGTGACGCGCGTCGACGGTCTCACCCTCCTGCTGGTCGCGGAACCCCACACGCCCACCTCCCACCCCCGGACGGACGTATGAGCACCTTCTCCGTGATGATGATGCTGGCGATCGTCGTCTTCATCATCATCGCCAAGACCGCCGTCGTCGTACCGCAGCAGACAGCCTTCGTGGTGGAACGACTCGGACGCTATCGCGCCACGCTGGACGCGGGATTCCATATCCTGATTCCGTTCATCGACGTGGTGCGGAGCAAGGTGAGCCTGAAGGAGAATGCGACCGACATCCCCGAGCAGATCTGCATCACGCGTGACAACGTGCAGGTCGGCGTCGATGGCATCCTCTACTTCAAGGTCCTCAATCCCGAGCGGTCGACCTATGGGGTGGCGGACTTCCTCTATGCGATCAGCCAGCTCGCCCAGACGACGCTGCGCAGCGAGATCGGGAAGATCGACCTCGACAAGACGTTCGAGGAACGCGGCACGATCAACGCGCTCGTGGTCGAGGAGCTCGACAAGGCCAGCGAGCCGTGGGGGGTGAAGGTCCTCCGGTACGAGATCAAGAACATCACGCCGCCGCGGGACGTGCTGGACGCGATGGAGAAGCAGATGCGCGCGGAGCGGGAGAAGCGCGCGGTGATCCTCGCCTCCGAGGGGAGCCGGGAGAGCGCCATCAACACGGCCGAAGGGCAGAAGCAGCAGGTGATCAAGCAGTCGGAGGCGACGAAGCAGCAGCGGATCAACGAGGCCGAGGGCCAGGCGGCGGCGATCCTCGCGGTGGCGGACGCGACGGCCGAGGGGCTCAAGAAGGTGGCGGCCGCGCTGCAGGCGCCGGGCGGAGACGAGGCGGTCCGGCTCCGCGTGGCGGAACAGTACATCACGCAGTTCGGGCAGATCGCGAAGCAGGGGACGACCCTCGTGGTGCCGGCGAACCTGACGGACGTCGCGTCGATCATCCAGACGGCGATGGCGGCGGCGGGGCGGCCCGGTGTGACACCGGCGGCCCCGGTGCCCCCCAGTGCGCCGCGTCCGCGCGCCTGACCTCGGAGGAGGGGGGG
>JBMTAR010000219.1:0-3481 GCA_049428925.1 Gemmatimonadaceae bacterium | reverse complement strand
TCAGGTTGTACTCCGCGCGACGCGCGAGCGTGTCGAGCAGCCGACGCCGGAGGTACGGCTCATCCTCGGCGAGCGGGTTCTGCACACGCACGAAGCCGTCGGACGCCCCTGCAGTGAAGGGGAGCGGACGGACCTCGTGCAGCCCATCGGCGACGAGCGCGTCGCGGAGACGCCGCCCCACGACGAAGAGCGGATCGTCGGGTGCAGTGCCAGGGCGCGCGCCGTGCAGCGCATCTGGGAGGCGATCGAACCCACGCAGCCGAGCGACTTCTTCGATGAGATCCACCTCACGCGACACATCGTGGCGCCACGTGGGCACGGTGACGAGCAACGTCCCGCCAGCCCCCTCACGGATTCCGAAGCCGATCCCCCGGAGCAGCGCGACGATCTCCTCAGCCGGGACCGCGTCACCGAGCACGGCCGCCACCCGCGCCGGGCGCACGGTCAGCGGCGGCGCCGGCGTCGGCGCCGACCCAAGATGCAGCAGGGCGTCCACCTGCCCACCGCCGAGGTGCGCGAGGAGCGCGGCGCCGATGGCCAGCATCTCGCCCACGGCCCCCGCGTCGATGCCGCGCTCGAATCGATAGCTCGCATCGGTCGAGAGCCCCGCCTTGCGCCGTGTCGCGCGCACGACCGCGGGCGCGAAGCAGGCGACCTCGAGGACCACCCGAGTGGTCGCGTCGGTGACCTCGCTCCCCCGCCCGCCCATCACTCCCGCGAGCGCCGTCGGCGCCGTCGCATCGGCGATCACGAGCATCGAGGGATCGAGCGTCCGCGTCGTGCCGTCGAGCGTGACGAGCGACTCCCCGGCCCGCGCGCGCCGCACCGCGAGCGTGTCGCCCTGCAGGGTCGTCGCATCGAAGGCGTGCATCGGTTGCCCGAAGCCGTGCAGCAGGTAGTTCGTCGCGTCGACGAGGTTGTTGATCGACCGCCCGCCGACGGCCTCGACCGCCGCGCGGAGCCACGCCGGGCTCGGCCCCACCGTGAGCCCGGAGAGCACCGCGGCACCGTACTGAGGGCAGTCCGCCCGCTCCTCGATCTTCACCGTGACCCCGCCGGCGCGCGCCTCACGGTCCGCACGCACCACCGGTACGTCGA
This sequence comes from Gemmatimonadaceae bacterium, assembly GCA_049428925.1. Taxonomy (GTDB): domain Bacteria; phylum Gemmatimonadota; class Gemmatimonadetes; order Gemmatimonadales; family Gemmatimonadaceae; genus Pseudogemmatithrix. The sequence goes on along the minus strand of JBMTAR010000219.1, from coordinate 2,383 downwards.
CCGGCGGGAGCGCGGCGATCTCGGGCGGACGCTGGAGGGGCGTGCCGGTGAGCGCGGCCACCTCGAGCGCGACGCCGAGATGCGAGAGCAGGTCGGGACGATTCGGCAGCACGTCCACCAAGAGCCGAACGTCCCCGAGCGGCAACACGTCGAGGAGCGGCGTCCCCGGCGGCGCATCGGTCGAGAGCGTCAGGATGCCGTCGTGGTCCTCGCCCAGCCCCAACTCGCGCGCCGAGCAGAGCATCCCGTTCGAGGTGAAGCCGCGAATCTTGCGCTTCTCAATCACGAGGCCGCCCGGCATCGTCGTCCCGGTCCGCGCGAACGGATACCGCGCGCCGACGGTCACGTTCGGCGCGCCGCAGACGACGTCGAGGAGCGTTCCGCTGCCGTCATCGACCTGATTGAAGGAGAGCTTCGTCTCCGGGATGCGCTCGCTCGCCACCACCCGGCCGACGACGAACGGGACCAGGTCGGCGCGGAGGCGCTCGAGCCCCTCCACCGTCGCGACGTGCGCCGTCAGGAGGTCCCGGATCGCCTCGGCCGACCGGCCGTGCGGCACGAAGCGCGAGAGCCACTCGTGCGAGATGTTCATCGGGCGAACTGGTCGAGGAAGCGGACGTCGGCGTCATACAGGATCCGGATGTCCGGGATCCCGTGCCGCGAGATGGCGGTACGGGCCGGGCCCATCCCGAACGCCCAGCCGGTGTACTTCTCACTGTCGAGACCGGCCTGCTCGAGCACCGCGGGGTGCACCATCCCCGACCCGAGGATCTCCACCCATCCGGACTGCTTGCAGACCCCGCATCCCGCGCCGCCGCACACGCCGCACTGCACATCCATCTCAGCGCTCGGCTCGGTGAACGGGAAGAAGCTCGGACGGAAACGTGTCTTGGTCGTCGGTCCGAAGAAGCGGCGCGCGAAGTGGGAGAGCGTCGCCTTGAGGTCGGCGAAGGTGACGCCCTCATCGACTACCAGCCCCTCAATCTGCGCGAACATCGGCGCGTGCGACGGATCGAAGAAGTCACGCCGATACACGTTGCCCGGCGCGAGCACGCGGATCGGCGGCGCATACCGCTGCAGCGTGCGCACCTGGACGGGCGAGGTGTGCGTGCGCAGAACCTGATCCGGCCCGAGGTAGAGCGTGTCGTGCATATCCATCGCCGGGTGGTCGGCCGGGAAGTTGAGCGCGCCGAAGTTGTACCAGGCGTGCTCCGCCTCAGGGCCGAGGGCGATGGTGAAGCCGAGTTCCCGGAAGATCTCGACGACCTCGTCGATGACGAGGGAGACCGGATGCACCGCCCCGCGCCAGCGTGGACGCGCGGGCATCGAGCGGTCGAGGGCGGGGCCCGCTGACGACGCGGCCGCGGCGAGCTCGGTGTGCCGCGCCTCGAGCGCCGCCTCGATGGCGGCCTTCACCGCATTCGCGCGCTGCCCCGCCTCGCGCTTGTCTTCCTTCGGGAGGTCGCCGAGACCGGCGAGAATGTCGGTGAGGCGTCCGGCCTGTCGGCCGACGAGGGCGTTACGGGCCGCCGTCCATTCGTCGAGGGTGCCCGCGGCGGCGATGCGCCCCGGGGCCTCGGCGGCGAGCTGGTCGAGGGCGGCGAGGAAGTCAGCGAGGGACACGGAGCCGGATGGGAACGGGACGTGGGGAGCGGCGGAGGGAAAGATACGCGACGAGGGCGGGGAGCGGACATCGCCACCCCCCGCCCTCGCGTCGCCGGCGGACCGGCGTCAGGCTGCCGACTTGAGCGCGGCCTGCGCCTTCTCGGCGATGAGCGTGAACGCGGCCGGATCAGAGACCGCGAGCTCCGCGAGGATCTTGCGGTCGACGACGATCCCGGCGGCCTGCACGCCGTTGATGAACGTGCTGTAGCTCATCCCGTTCAGACGCGCGGCGGCGTTGATGCGGGTGATCCAGAGCTTGCGGAAATCCCGCTTCTTGGCCTTGCGGTCCCGGTAGGCATAGACCCACCCGCGCTCCACGGTTTCCTTCGCAGCCTTCCAGAGCTTGCTCCGGCCGCCGAAGGCGCCCTTGGCGGCCTTCATGATCTGCTTCTTGCGCTTGAGGCGCACGACGTTCGACTTGACGCGAGGCATCGGTCGGTCTCCTTAGGCCTGGAGGAGGCGCTTGAGGTTCTTCGCCTCGCCGTTCGTCGCGACCGTGGTCGGACGACGGAGATTGCGCTTCCGCTTGGCGGTCTTCTTGGTGAGGATGTGGCTCTTGTAGGCCTTGAGGCGCCGCACCTTGCCCTTCCCCGTCACGGAGAAGCGCTTCTTGGCGCCCTTGTGGGACTTCATCTTCGGCATCGGTCGGTCCGTCCTTAGCGTGGCGTGAGGATCATCGTGAGGGCCTTCCCCTCGAGCTTCGCCGCGGTCTCGATCT
>JBMTAR010000218.1:0-3517 GCA_049428925.1 Gemmatimonadaceae bacterium | reverse complement strand
CCTCGGCGGGGCTCGCCCGCTCGGGACGGCCGTAGTAGCGGATCACGAGCGCGTTCCCGGTGGAGACGCGGAGCCGCGGCGCGACGAAGCTCCACGCGCCCTGGTTCTTCGGCTCCTCCTGCACCCACGCCACCTCGTCGATGTTCGGATAGCGGTCGACGATCCCGGCGATCGCCTCGTGCGGCCACGGGTAGAGCTCCTCGACGCGCACCACGGCGACCGTCGAGGGGATCCCCTTTGCGAGGAGGTCGTAGTAGACCTTGCCCGTGCAGAAGACGAGCCGCTTCACCTCGGCGCGCTTCGTCTCCGCCTGCGGATCGTCGATCACCGGACGGAAGGTCCCGCCGCTCAGATCGGTGAGCGTCGAGGCCGCCTGCGCGAGGCGCAGCAGCGACTTCGGCTGCATCAGCACGAGCGGGCGCCGATGCGCGCGCCGCGCCTGCCGCCGCAGGATGTGGAAGTACTGCGCCGGCGTGCTGGGATAGGCGACGCGGAGGTTCTCCTCCGCGCAGAGCTGGAGGAAGCGCTCGAGCCGTGCGCTCGAGTGCTCCGGGCCCTGTCCCTCGTAGCCGTGCGGGAGGAGCAGCACGAGGCCGCTGTCCTGCCCCCACTTCGCCCGGTCCGAGGCGATGAACTGGTCGATGATCGGCTGCGCGACGTTCGCGAAGTCACCGAACTGCCCCTCCCAGAGGGTCAGTGTGTCCGGCGCGGTGACGCTGTAGCCGTACTCGAAGCCCATCACCGCCATCTCGGAGAGCGCGGAGTTGTAGACCTCGAAGCGCGCCGTCACGCCCGGGAGATGGGCGAGCGGGGCGTAGGTGGCGTTCGTCGTGACGTCGTGCAGCACCGCGTGGCGATGCGAGAAGGTGCCGCGTTCGACGTCCTGGCCGCTGAGCCGGATATGCATCCCCTCGGCGAGGATCGAGGCGAAGGCCAACGATTCCGCGTGGCCCCAATCGATGCCGCCCGCGTCCCCCATCGCCTCGCGCCGGCGCTCGAGCTGCTTGGCGAGGCGCGGGTGCGGGGTGAAGCCCGCGGGATAGGTGAGCTGCGCCTCGTTCCACGCGCTGAGTGTCTCGGCCGGGACGGCGGTGTGCACCGCCTCAAGCGTGGCGGGCGCTGCCGCGTGCGCGTGGCCCGCTGGGATCGCCTTCGAGGCGTCGAAGGCGGCCTGGAAGCCAGCGGCGACCTCGCCGTCGATCGCGTCGACCTGCGCGGCCGTCACGACGCCCTCGGCGACGAGCCGTGCACCCCACACCTGCCGCGGCGTCGGATGCGCCTTGATGCGCTCGTACAGCTGCGGCTGCGTGAAGGTCGGCTCGTCGCCCTCGTTGTGGCCCCAGCGGCGGTAGCCGACGAGGTCGACGAGGAAGTCCTTCCCGAAGCGCGTGCGGTAGGCGACGGCGATGCGCATCGCGATCACACACGCCTCGGCGTCGTCCGCGTTCACGTGGATGATCGGCATCTCGTACCCCTTCGCGACATCGCTCGCGTACCGCGTGGAGCGCGCGTCGATGGGGTCCGTGGTGAAGCCGACCTGGTTGTTGACGATCAGGTGGATCGTGCCGCCTACGCGGTACGCGCGCAGGCGCGAGAGGTTGATCGTCTCGGGGACGATCCCCTCGCCCGGGAAGGCGGCGTCGCCGTGGATGCAGATCGGGACCACCGCGTGCTCGTCGCGCCCGCCGTCGGCGGTGCGCTGCAGCGCGCGGGCGCGCCCCTGCAGCACGGGGTTCACGATCTCGAGATGGCTCGGGTTCGGCACGAGCGAGACCTCGACCGGGCCGTGCGGCGTGGTGCGCGTGCCGTCGAAGCCGAGGTGGTACTTCACGTCGCCGGTGGACATGCCACCGAGGTGATCGTGGCGACCCTGGAACTCGCCGAAGATCTGCGCGACGGGCTTGCCGAGGATGTGCGCGAGGACGCTGATGCGGCCGCGGTGCGCCATCGAGATCGCGATGTGTCTCGCCCCCGCGGCCGCGGCCTCGGTAATCACCGTATCGAGCATCGGGACCATCGCGTCGGTCCCTTCGATGGAGAAGCGCTTGTAGCCGACGAAGGTGCGGCCGAGGAAGCGCTCGAAGCCGTCCACCTCGGTGAGGCGACGCAGCACCTGCTGCTTCTCGTCAACCGTCAGCGGACGGGTGAGCTGTTCTTCGGTGAAGAGCTGCCGGAACCAGGCGCGCTCCTCCTCGGAGCCGAGGTGCCCGACCTCGACGGCGAGGTTGGTGCAGTAGCGCTTGCGGAGCCGCGCGGCGACGTCGCGTGCGGTGGCGAGGTGCGGGAAGCCGAGCGATGCGCCGGAGACGGCGTCGAGGTCGGCGTCGGTGATCCCGTGGAACTCGAGCGTCAGCTCCGCGGCGCCCGGTGGCGGCGAGCCGAGCGGATCGATCGGGACCGCGAGGTGGCCGAAGGTGCGGATGGCGGTGGTATAGCGCGCCGCCCCGGCGACCTTCCGGTCGTGGTCGGGATCGGTGGCGCCGCCGGTGCCGGCGGGCCCGCGGCCCATCGCCTCTTCGGCGAAGCGGAAGAACTGGCGCCACGACTCCTCGACGGAGGCCGGGTCGCGTCGGTACGCCTCGAACTGCTCGGCGGCATAAGCGTCATTGAAGACGCTCGCGATCGGGGGGGTCGACATAGGGAGAAATCTACTTTGTCGGCGCGAGGGTGAAGACGACGAAGTCGCCGAGCTTCCGCTGGTCGCGGCTGAGCGCCGTGTCGAGATCGGCGACGGGGATGAAGCTCACGACCATCGTGCGGGCCTTCGGGGCCCGGCGCTGTGCGCGGTCGACCGTGCCGAGGCGGTAGTCGGAGTGGAACGAGCCGTTGGCGTGGATGACGAGCGCCCCGGCGGCGAGGTGCGCGGCCGCGACGGCCTCACCCATCGTCTCGTCCTTGATGCACTGTGCCTCGTAGGTGCGCCAGACCATCGCCTCGACCTGCTCCGCGCTCATCGGCGTGCCGTGGCCGCTCATATCCCCCATCACGCCCTTGAAGCGCTCCCAATAGGCATCGCGGGGGCAGGAGAGGTCGCGGGCGACGAAGGCCCGCTCGGCGGGCGGGAGGGAGTCGACGGCGGCGAGGCCCCGACGGGCGACCTGCGAGGCGTAGCGCCGCGGGACGTTTCCGGCGACGACCGGCCACCGGTGGGCCTTCGCGAACTCGACCATCGGGCGGTAGTCGGTCGGGTAGTTCGGCCAGGGGCGGGAGGTGGCGAGGAAGGTGGATTCGGGGACGGTGCCGGCGAGGTAGCCGTCGAGGGTCCCCTGGACGTCGCGCTCGAACATCTCGAGGGCAAGGACGATCGGGCCGGTCCGCCGGCGTGCGACCCCCTCGAGGACGGCGGCCTGCAGCTGGTGGGTCCGCGGGTCGTTGTGCTGTTCGCCGAGGAAGACGAGGTCCGCCTGGGCGAGCCGGGCGGTCATCGTCTCGAAATCGACGATGCGTTTCCGCTTGGTGTCGTAGACCCGGTGGGCGGGGTAGCTCCCCGTGGGGCTGGTCGGGGCGGGCTGCGCCG
>JBMTAR010000217.1:0-3545 GCA_049428925.1 Gemmatimonadaceae bacterium | reverse complement strand
CGTGCATCGGTCGCCCGCTGGAGCCGATGGAGGTTGTCGAGTGAGCGGGCGTGGTTCTCGTCCGCGGGGTCTTCCTCGTGCGCGAGCACGACGACGCCCGGCGCCACGAAGCGCGCGATGTCGTCGACGTGGCCGTGGGTGTCGTCGCCGACGCACCCCTCACCGAGCCAGATGGTCTTCGTGATGCCGAGCGTCTCCGCGAAGCACCGCTCGTAATCGGCGCGGGTGAAGCCGGGGTTCCGCACCTGCACCTCGGTGAGGAGCCACTCCTCGGTGACGAGCATCGTGCCGCGGCCATCGGTCTCGATGCCGCCGCCTTCCAGGATCACGCGGCCCCGCCCGTCGTGGCGCGTCGGCTGCGTGCACGGGTGGCCGGTGCGGTCCGCGACGAACGCACCGATCTGCTGGTCGGCTGCGTGGTTGTCGTACTTGGCCCAGGCATTGAATCCCCAGTGCCGCCACTCCACCGACCCGTCGGCGCGATGGACGCCGGTGGGGCCGGAATCGCGGAGCCAGACCCGGTCCGTGGGACAGCGGTGCAGGTGCACGCGTGCCTCGGGCACCTCGTGCATCGCCAGGCAGTGACGCGCCTCCGTCTCCGTGGCCTCATCGTGGACGAGGATGTGCACGGGTTCGTGCGCCGCGAGGGCGCGGGCGATTTCGGCGTAGACCCAGGGGATGGGGCCGAACTTCCCGGGCCAGTCAGGCTCGTGGTGGGGCCAGGCGATCCACGTGGCGTCGTGCCGCTCCCACTCGGCGGGCCAGCGGACCGCCGGGGTCGCTGTACCCGCCGCGGTCGCCGCGGACGTCACGACCCGAGCCACCGGCTGAGGATCGGCTCGTAGGCGTCGACGCGGCGGTCGCGCAGGAAGGGCCAATTGCGGCGCGTGTACTCGATGAGCGCCGGATCGCAGGTGGCGATCAGCGTTGTCTCCCCCGTCTCCGCCTGCGCCACATAGCGACCGTACGGATCGCAGATGAACGAGTGGCCGAAGAACTCGAGGCCGTCCGTGCCGGCCTCGGGCTCGAAGCCGGTGCGGTTCGGTGCCGCGACGTAGACGCCGTTGGCGATCGCGTGCGCGCGCTGCGCCGTACGCCACGCATCGACCTGCGCGGCGCCCCACTCCGCCTTCTCCGCCGGATGCCAGCCGATCGCCGTCGGGTAGATCAGCAGGTCGGCGCCGAGGAGCGCGGTGATGCGCGCGGCCTCGGGGTACCACTGGTCCCAGCAGATGAGGACGCCGATCGTCGCGTAGCGCGTCTTCCAGACCATAAAGCCGCCGGCCTCACCGTCGGGCCCGCGCGCGCTCGCCGGCTGCACCGGCCGGTCCGACTCCCCGGGTGCGAAGTAGTACTTCTCCTCGAAGAGCGGGTCGTGCGGGATGTGCATCTTGCGATACACGCCGAGGAGGGCGCCGTCGGCGTCGATGACGGCGGCGCTGTTCCGATAGACGCCCGCGGCCTGCCGCTCGTAGAACGGGACCACGAGGACGACGGCGAGTTCGCGCGCGACCGCCTGCAGGCGCGTGACCGTCGGCCCATCGACCGGCTCGGCGAGGTCGAACCGCGACGCGTCGAGGCGCTTGCAGAAGTACGGCGCGTTGAAGAGTTCCTTCAAGCAGATCACCTGCGCGCCCTTCGCGTGGGCGGCGCGGATGCGCGCCTCGGTCGCGACGAGGGTCTCGGCGGCGGTGGCCTCGACGCCGTCCTGGATGACGGCGAGGGTGAACGGGGCGCGAGCGGTCATCCGCGAAATCTCACGGGGTCAGGAGCGGATCGCCACCACGAGATCCATCACGTTGGTCCCCGTCGCGCGCGCCGGGAGCAGCGCCCCGGCGGCGGCCAGCACGGGGTGCGCGTCGCACCGTCGGAGCGCGTCTCGGAGTGCCGTCGTGGTGATCCGCGTGCCCTCGTCGACGACCGCGCCCGCCGCGTCGGTGGGACCATCACGTCCATCGGTGCCCGCCGCCAGCAACGTCACCGGCACCGACGACTCAGCGAACTCCTCCGCCGCCGCGAGGGCGAGCTGTTGGCAGCGCCCCCCGACGCCGTGCGGATCGGGGAGGCGGACCGCGGTCTCGCCGCCCCAGAGGAGGACCGTCCCCGGCGCGGCGCGCCGTGCGCGATGCGCCACCACGTGCCCGGCGGCGGCGGCATCACCGTGCAACGGCGCGGGCTCTGTGATGACGTGCCAGCCGCGCTCGCGCGCGACCGCCGCCGCGCCGGCCAGCGCGAGCGCGTTGCCGCGGACGATCGGCTCCGCCACGGCGATGAAGGCGGGATCGTCGGGCTTCGGGGTCTCGCGTGCGGGGTCGGCGCGCATCGCGCCGAGGGTGGAGGCGATCGAGAGCGGGAGCCGCGTGGCGATTCCCGCCTCGCGGAGGACGCGTTCGACCTGCGCCGCGGTGAGCGGGTCGGGGGAGACGGGGCCGGAGCCGATCATCGCCGGGTCCTCGTTCGGGACGTCGGCGAGGAGGATGGGGACGACCCGTGCGTGCCGGAGTGCGACGGCGAGTCGCCCGCCCCCCCAGCGCGAGAAGCGTTTCCGCACCGCGTTGATGCGGCCGATGGGGACGCCGGCGCCGAGGAGGAGCGCGTGCAGCGCGGCGAGATCGATGGCGCGGATGCCGTCGATCGGCGCGCCGATCAGCGCCGAGGTCCCGCCGGAGATCAGGACGAGGACGATGTCGTCAGGGGAAATGCGATGCGTGAGGCGCTCGAGCGCGGCGGCCGCCACGAGGGAACGGGGCCCCGGGACGGGGTGGTCGCCGGCGAGGTGGTCCAAGGGCGCGCCGCCAGCGGTCGCGAGGTCCGTGGGCACGCTTCTCCACGCCCCGTCTCTGGTCGGGTCGTTGATGGCGGGCGCGTCGATGCCGGGCGCGTCGATGCCGGGCGCGTCGATGCCGCGCGCGTCAGGATCGGTCCCGACCACGAGCCCGCCCGCGAGATGGCGTCGCTCGGTCGCGCACCAGGCGCGTGCCTTCTCAGCCATCACCGGCGCCGCCTTGCCGACGGCGATGATCCAGTGGGGCCGAGCCGCGAGCGGTTCGAGGGTCGCGGCGTGCGCCGCGAGCCCCTCGAGGACGACCTGTGCCGGATCGGCGGCGGCGACGGCCGCCTCGTAGAGCGCGAGCGCGAGGGCTCGACGCTCCGCGCGGTCCGTCACCGCCCGGAGGCCCGCCTTACCGCGGCCCCGAGCTCCGTGTACGCCTCGGCCGAGAGCTCACGGAACGGACGCATGATGTGTGCGATCCGCCCGTCCGGCCCGACGACGAAGACGACGCGCCGGTAGAGGTTGAGCGCCGGGAACTTCACGTCGTAGGCCGAGGCGAGGGTGCCCGCGGTATCGCTGACGAAGGTGACGGGGAAGTTCTTCTCCGCCGCCCACGATTGCTGGTCCGCGGCGCCGTCGGTGCTGATCGCGAGGACGGTGACGCCGGAGCCGTTGTTGAAGAGCGTGGCGTACTGATCACGGTACGCCTCCATTTGGGCCGTTCAGCCACCGGTCCTCACCTTCGGGAAGAAGGCGAGGACGACGGTCTGGC
>JBMTAR010000216.1:0-3551 GCA_049428925.1 Gemmatimonadaceae bacterium | reverse complement strand
TGCAGCGCCTCGACCTTCTTGGCGGCGAACCCGACCTTCTCGTTGTAATACGTCGGCGGTGCGGTGAAGCACTGCAGCGCCCGCGCGCCCGCGGCGGCGGCCCGACGCACCGCCATCGGGAGCCCGCCGTCGTCCGCGGGATGCACGCCGAGGAGTGGCCCGCCGCTCACGACGGCTCCGGCGGGGCGAGGTCGATCATCTGCTTCCCCTCGGCGTATGGCACCGCACGCGGCGCCTCCGTCCGAGCGAGGCGACGCACCACCTCCGCCACCCGCCGCGCCTGCACGTCGACCGTCACGAGCATCTCCGGCACCTCCGCCGCCTCCACCGTGCCGGTGCGCAGCAGCGCGGTCTGGATCAGCAGCGAGGCGAGCGGATTGTTGATCTCGTGCTGTAGCGCCAGCGAGAGCTCGCCGATGCCGGCGAGATAGCGCGCCTCCCGCAGCTCCTCCTCGGCCGTGCGGTGCGCCGCGGCCGCCGCCATCCGTCGCTCGGCGATGCGGAGGCGGATGTCGAGATCGGTTGGCGCGAACGGCTTCGCGAGATAGTCGTCGGCACCGGCCTCGAGGATCCGCTCGAGATTCGCGGAGCCACCGCTCATCGTCACCACGAGCGCATACGCGTGCGCCCCCGCCGGATGCTGCCGTACCCGTCGACAGACCTCGAGCCCGTCGAGCCCAGGCATCTGCCAGTCGAGGACGAGGACCGCGGCCGGCGTCGCCTCGAACCGCGCCCACGCCTCGCCGCCGTCGGCACAGGCCTCCACCTCGTAGCCCCGTGTCCGGCAGACAATCGCCATCATCGTCCGGAGGTGCGTGTCATCTTCGGCGAGGATCACTCGGGTCGGTGTCGTCACGGGGTCCTCCAGCGCAGGGTGCCGTCGCGGCGGATGGTGCGTGGCGTGCCGCCGCCACGCTGGGTCGCGGTCCACGCGAGGACCACGCGGTCCCCGCGCAGCGCGATGCGCGGGCCCCGGGCCTCCCCCGTCTCGTCCGACGCGGGCTGCCACGCCTCGAAGATGTGGCCCTGCACGCGCGAGACCGCCACGCCGAGGCGCGGCAGGCGGCTGTTCGGATCCTCGTAGGCGACCACCACCGTGTCGCCGCGCGATGCCACTGCCGCGAGCGAGGGACGGTCGCCGTAGACGATGGGAACGGGCTCGTGGAAGAGCGCGCCGTCGTCCATCGAGTGGGTGAAGAAGAGCCCGGCCCCCTCGCGCCCGACAAGATGATAGGCGATGTGCACATACCCGTTGAGCGCATCGAGCGCGAGCGCGGGCACGGGACGCGTGCATCCGACACGCCCGACATCGGTCGAGTCCGCGGTCACGGGGTCGCGCCAACGCTGTCCGCCATCGTCCGACCGTGCGGCGCGCAGCACGACACTCGAGTCGGGGCGGACCGTGAACCAGCTCGCGTAGGCGACGTCCCCGGCGCCGCGCACCGCGCGACGCGTCGCCAGGCACTGCGCCGCCTCGGCGGGCCAGACGGGGGGCGTCCACGCGGGCGTGAAGGCGGTGGTGCCAGTCGCGTCGAGTTCGAGGCGCAGCGAGTCGGCGAGCGCGCCCGGCGCCGCGGTGGTCGCCTCGCCCCAGTCGACCGGCTCGGGGACACAGGCGGTGACGAGCGTGGCGACGAGCAACGGGAGAAGGGCGCGCATCGGTGAAGTATCACCGGGGGGCGATGTAGATTTCCACTCGTAACCGACCCTCACCCCGACGACGATGACGTCCTTCTCGCCCGGCGCCGTGCGCCATCTCCCCCCCGTGGTCAACGAACCGATCCGGAGCTACGCCCCGGGCACCCCGGAGCGCACCTCGCTCCAGGCGCGCCTCGCCACGATGGAGACCGAGCGCCCCGACATCCCCGTGGTGATCGGTGGCCAGGAGATCCGCACCGGCGCCACGCGGCAGGCGACCTCACCGCACAAGCACCGCCACGTCACCGCGACCTGGCACCAGGCCACGGCGGACGACGTCCGCGCCGCCATCGCCAGCGGCCAGGCCGCCTGGCGCGATTGGTCGGAGCGGGCCTGGGAGGAGCGCGCCGCGGTCTTCCTCCGCGCCGCCGACCTCCTCGCCGGCCCGTGGCGCGACACGATCAACGCCGCCACGATGCTCGGCCAGTCGAAGACGGTGTTCCAGAGCGAGATCGACGCGGCGTGCGAGATGGCGGACTTCTTCCGCTTCAACGCCGCCTTCGCGCAGGAGCTCTACGCCGAGCAGCCCGTCTCCGGCCCCGGCGTCTGGAACCAGATGGAGTACCGCGCGCTCGAGGGGTTCGTCTTCGCGGTCTCGCCGTTCAACTTCACCGCGATCGGCGGCAACCTCTCCGGCGCCCCCGCGCTGATGGGCAATGTGGTGCTGTGGAAGCCCGCCGCGACGCAGATGCTCTCGGCGTGGTACACGCTGCAGTTGCTGCACGAGGCGGGGCTCCCGCCGGGGGTGATCAACTTCGTCCCGGGCGACGCGGCGATGATCTCCGAGATCGCGCTCACGCACCCCGAGCTCGCCGGCGTGCACTTCACCGGCTCCACGGGCGTCTTCAACGCGATGTGGGAGACGATCGGCCGCAACATGGGGCGCTACCGCTCGTATCCGCGCATCGTCGGCGAGACGGGGGGCAAGGACTTCATGATCGCCCATCCCTCGGCCGACCCGCTCGCCTTCGCGGTGGGTGTCATCCGCGGCGGCTACGAGTATCAGGGCCAGAAGTGCTCCGCCTGCAGCCGCATCTACGTGCCGAAGTCGCTCTGGCCGACGGTCAAGGAACACCTCGTCGCGATGATCGCCGACATCAAGGTCGGTGACGTGAACGACTTCTCGAACTTCATGGGTGCGGTGATCGACGAGAAGGCGTTCGACCGCATCCAGGGGTACCTGGCCGACGCCAAGGCCAACGCGACCATCCTCGCCGGCGGCGGCGCGGACAAGTCGGATGGCTACTTCGTGCAGCCGACGCTCGTGGAGGCGAAGGACCCCGGCTACCGGCTGATGTGCGAGGAGATCTTCGGCCCCGTCGTCACGGCGTACGTGTACGACGACGCGAAGTGGGAGGAGACCCTGCAGCTCGTCGACCGCACCTCTCCCTACGCCCTCACGGGCGCCGTCTTCGCGCAGGACCGTGCCGCCCTCGCGCAGGCGCATGCCGCGCTCCGCCACGCGGCCGGCAACTTCTACGTGAACGACAAGTGCACGGGGGCCGTCGTCGGTCAGCAGCCGTTCGGCGGGGCGCGTGCCTCGGGGACGAACGACAAGGCGGGCTCCAAGCTCAACCTGCTCCGCTGGGTGAGCGCGCGCACGATCAAGGAGACCTTCGTGCCGCCGACGGATTACCGCTATCCCTTCATGGGGTGAGCACCCACCGCTTCGTCACCCTCGACGTCTTCACCGACCGCCTCTTCGGCGGGAACCAGCTCGCGGTCTTCCCCGACGCGACGGGGATCCCGGAAGAGGCGCTCCTGGAGATCACCCGGGAGTTCAACTTCTCGGAGACGACGTTCTGCTATCCCCCCGGGGGGGGGGGGGGGGGGGGGGGGGGGGGGGGGGGGGG
>JBMTAR010000215.1:0-3569 GCA_049428925.1 Gemmatimonadaceae bacterium | reverse complement strand
CCGTAGCCCCACGAGATCGAATCCTCGTACGCCACGATCACGCGCCCCGTCTTCTTCGCTGAGGCGTACACCGCCTCCTGGTCCCACGGGGAGAGCGTCCGGAGGTCGATCACCTCCACCGAGAGCCCGCGCGACTCCTCCACCTGCTTCGCCGCCACGAGCGCGCGCTGCACCGTCGCCCCGTAGGTCACCACGGTCACGTCCGATCCCTCCTTCACGATCTTCGCCTTCCCGAACGGGATCATGAAGTTCGGGCCCGGGTTCGCGGCCTTGTTGTACGTCTGCCGGTAGAGATGCTTGTGCTCGAGGAAGATCACGGGGTCCTCGCAGCGGATGGCCGTGCGCAGCAGCCCGTTCGCATCGAGCGCGGTGCTCGGGCAGACCACCCGGAGCCCGGGGCAGTGCGTGAAGAGCGAGGCGCCGGTCTGCGAGTGATAGATCGCCCCGCGGATGTAGCCGCCGTACGTGGTGCGCACGACGACCGGCGCGGCGAAGTGATTGTTCGAGCGCCAGCGCATCGTCGCGAGCTCGTCGCGCAGCTGCATGTAGGCGGGCCAGATGTAGTCGAAGAACTGGATCTCGACCACCGGCTTGAACCCGCGGAGCGCCATCCCGATCGCGCGGCCGATGATGTTCGCCTCGGCGAGCGGCGAGTTGTACACCCGCGTCCCGCCGAACTCCTTCTGCAATCCCCAGGTGACCTTGAAGACGCCGCCCTTCCCCTTCACCTGGCCGAGGTACTCCTCGCGCGACACGTCGGCCACGTCCTCGCCGAAGACGACGATCCGCCCGTCCCGCCGCATCTCGTCCTTCATGCAGGCGTTGAGGAGGTCCACCATCGTGGTGGGGTCGCCGCTGAACTTGGGGTCATCCTCGGTGTCGAACGGCTCCCCCGTCGGGTCCACCGTCGGCGAGTAGACCGCGAAGGACGCGGTCTCCGGCGCCGGCTGCGGCTGCGCGAGCGCGTCGTCCGTCGCCGCCAGCACCTCGGCGTCCACCGAGGCCTGCACCGCCTCGATCTCCGCCGCGGTCGCGTACCCCTCGTCGATCAGCCACTGCGGGAAGACGGTGATCGGGTCGCGCGCGGCATCGGCTGCGCGCTCCGCGTCGGGGCGGTACATCACCTCGTCGTCCGAGAGCGAGTGCGAGTACGGACGGATCACCTTGGCGTGTACCAGCGCCGGCCCCTTCCGCGCGCGCGCGTAGTCCACCGCGCGCTGCAGCACCTCCATCGAGGCGAGGAAGTCACAACCGTCGACCTCCTGGATGTAGAGTCCCGGGAAGCCGGTCACGAGCTTGGAGATCGAGCCCCCCGCGGTGTTCACCTCCACCGGCACGGAGATCGCGTAGCCGTTGTCTTCCACCAGATAGACAACCGGCGCCTTCAGGTTGCAGGCGGAGTTGAGCGACTCCCAGAACTCCCCCTCGGACGTCGTGCCGTCCCCCGTGGAGACGAATACCACCTCATCGTCCGCGAAGCCCTCATTGATGCCCAGCGCTTTGGCGCGCAGCACCGCCTCGGCGGAGCCCACGGCCTGCAGGAACTGCGTCCCGGTCGGCGACGAGGCGGAGACGATGTTCGCCTTCTTGAGCCCCCAGTGCGACGGCATCTGCCGCCCGCCGGAGTTCGGGTCCGCCGCCGCGCCGACGGCCGAGTAGAGCATCTCCGCCGCGGTCATCCCGAGGGCGAGGCAGAGCGCACGGTCCCGGTAATAGGTGTAGAACCAGTCGTGCCCCGGCTTGAACACGTGGCCGGCGGCCGTCAGCACGGCCTCGTGGCCCGCGCCGGAGATCTGGAAGAAGATCTTGTTCTGCCGCTTGAGCTGGATCTCCTTGTCGTCGATGCGACGCGACAGGAGCATGGTGCGGTAGGCGGCGACGAGCTGCTCCTTCGAGAGCCCGTGGGTGGCGCGGCGCGCCGTGGCGGAGGTCGGGGACATAGCTGGAAAATAGCACCCGGCGCCCCCTAGCGCGGTCGCGGGTGACGCTGCACTCTCTTGGGCGTCTGGAGGTTGAGACCGGCGACGTCCTCCCCCCCGTCGCCGCCCATCGCGGGAGGCCCATGACCGATACGTTCGGACAGGCGCTCGAGAGCAGGCTCCCCCACGCGTCGCCACCGGCGACCGCGGTGCAGAGCCTCCCCGCAACCACTGCCGACACCCCGCCCGGGCCTGATGCCCCGCCGCGGGGTGTCGCCGTTTCCGGCGAGGTCAGATGTCACGTCGGCACGTCCACCACGTCGCGCTCGCCCGCTCCCCCCGCGGGCTATCCCGCCACGCTCGCCAGCTCGCACACCCGGAGCACAAGCGCGTGGTCAAGCGGGCGACCTTTCGGGAGTGTGGACGTCGCTGCGTCTATTGCGGCCGCTGTCTCGGACTTGAGCACGCCACCCTGGATCACGTGATCCCGCTCTCCCGGGGCGGGAGTCACGACCCGGGCAACCTCGTCGCCGCCTGCCAGCCCTGCAATCAGCGGAAGGGGGCGCTCCTGCCGACGGAGTTCTTCGAGCGCTATCCGCAGGCAGGACTGAACTTCGTCCGCTTTGCCCGCGCGGTGCACCGCCAGCTGAAGCGGGGCGCGAAGCGCGCGGTCAGCCTCGCCTACGCGCAGGCGGCGTGAGCCCCAGCTCCTCGCCGAGCATCGCGGCCTTCATCTCGGGCCCCCACGCGTAGCCCCCGAGGGTGCCGTCGCCGCGCACGACGCGATGGCACGGCACCACGAAGCAAACGGGGTTCGCGCCCCCCGCCCCGCCCCCCGCGCGGGAGGCGGGGGGCGCCCCGCTGCGCGCCGCGCGCCCGCCGTACGTGGTCGTCGCGCCGCGCGGGATCTGCAGCAGCTCGCTCCAGACGCGCCGTTGGAAGGCCGTCCCCGTGAGGTCGAGCGCCAAGGCACGGTTCCGCGCCGGATCGAAGGCCTGACGCATCAGCGCCCGCGTCCCGGCGGCATCCTCCACGCACGTCGCCTCGGGGAACTCGGCCTTCAGTCGCGCCACCGTCGCGCGCTTGCCCCCCGCGACGAAGGTGAGCCGGCAGATGCCGTGCGCGGTGGTGGCGATGAGCCCCTCGCCGTAGGGCGTGGGGTGGAAGCCGTAGCGGATGACGGGAGCGCTCATAAAGTCCGGGTGTCAGATGCGGCGTCGATGACCGGCGTGACGCGCGTGGCGCGTGCCGCTCAGAGGTCCACCGGGCGCAGATAGCTCTCGCCGATCGCCGCGCCGCTCAGCATCGCGACGGTGGGGAGCTTCCGCTTCCAGTGCGTGGAGTCGAGGCGCCGGGTCACGAGTCGGATCGCCTCCGCGTCCATCCCGCGCGCGACGAGCTCGGTGGGGCTCCAGCCGTTGAGGATCCAGTTGAGGATCTCGTCGGCGACGGCGTAGCTGACGCCGAAGTCGCCCTCATCGGTCTGGCCCTGCACGAGGTCGGCGCTCGCCGGCTTCTCGATGATCGCCTGCGGCACACCGAGATGCTGTGCGAGCGCCCAGACCTGCGTCTTGAAGAGGTCGCCGATTGGGTTTACCGGCGGCGAATCGTCGGCGTGCCAGGTGAAGTAGCCGAGGAGCCGCTCACTCT
>JBMTAR010000214.1:0-3569 GCA_049428925.1 Gemmatimonadaceae bacterium | reverse complement strand
CCGATCCAGTCGGCGTCGTTCCAGCTGCGGATGAGCCCGGTGCCCCACTCCTCGGTGACCACCGTCTGCAGGCGCGCGACGGCGGCGTGCGGGAGCGGACCGAGGGAGTTGCCGTCGAGGTAGATCACGCCGTCGGGGAGCGCGAAGCGCGCGCGGAAGGGCGCGAGCGGGTCGGCGGCATCGAGGGCGGCGGCACTCGCGGTGATGGGGTCGAGCGCCGAGGTCGTCGGAGTGGGCATCGGTGTCATCGGCGGGGTCGTCAGAGACGTGGTCGTCGGGTCGGTCATCGCGCGAGCCGCGCCTGTTCGGTGTCGCCCTGCGCACCGCGCAGGAAATCCTCGAGCGCGGTGCCGCCGGTGCCGGTGGCGTCACGGGTGCCGGCGGGGGCGACGATGTAATCGTGGGCGAGGCGGAGATGCGCGGCGCGGAAGCGGGCGACGGCCTCGACAGCGTCATCGTAGGCGGCGCGGAGCGCGGGAGAACCGGCCGCCGCACGCGTACGCACCTGCGAGGCGCGCTCGACCTCCGTCACGAAGGCGCGATGCGGGGGCGGCATATAGTCGCGCACCATCCGCAGGTAGGCGCCGGCGGGGGCATCGGGGTGATGCACGCCGAGGAAGGCATCGAACGACTGGAGCAGCGCGCTCTGGCCGGCGCTGCCGCCGAGGTAGCGGCGCGGGGCATCATCGACTCCCTCGTACACCACACCGGGCGCGGGCCATCCGGTCACGTAGGGTCGCACGCGATGGTAGTACGTGTGCGGGTCGCACCAACGGCGCACGGCCTCGAGCGCGGAGTGCACGCCGGGCATCCCGGCGGCGAAGGCCTCGAGCTGCGTGCGGAGCGCGTCGTCGTCGCCCGCAACCGACGCGGCGACCCCCGCCCAGACGACGGGGAGCAGCGGGGCGCCGGCGAGCTCGACGCCCATCGACGCGATGAAGAACCAGTCCTCGTCGACGCCGCCGAGGAAGCGGAGCTGGGTGCGCGCGTTGTCGACGCCGACGGGACGGCTCGGGTCGACGAGGGTCCAGTTGTGGAGCGTCATCGTCGCGTAGTGCGCGATCGGCGGGCGGCCGAGCTGCGTGGCGAGGGTGCAGAGCGGGACGGCGACGACGGCGGGGATCGTGAGGTCGGGGGCGGCGCCACCCCAGACGTAGGCGTTGGCGACGTGCGTGAGGAGGAGAAAGGCGCGTTCGCGCTCGCCGGGGGTGTCGCAGGTGGCGAGGTCGAGGGGCGGGAGGGCGCGCAGCGCGTCGCGGATGGTGTGGGCGCGAAGGTGCGCGCTCAATGACGGCACCAAGGCGTCCCAGGCGGCGGCGCCCGCGGGGAGCGCGGTGGGGATCGGCACCGGTGGGACGAAGCCGGTGACGGGGTCGATGCCGAAGCGCGCGAGGCTCATGCGGGGCATCCTATGCGCGCGCGGGGCGCGAGGACATTCGGGGGGCGTTCGGGGGTCGGGCGGGATGTATCTTTCCCCTATGGCCACGACCATCCGGCAGGACGACTTCATCCAGTCGATCGCGGACGCGCTGCAGCACATCTCCTATTACCACCCGCTCGACTACATCCACGCACTGGGCGAGGCGTACGCCCGCGAGCAGAGCCCGGCGGCGAAGGACGCGATCGCGCAGATCCTGACGAACTCGCGGATGTGCGCCGAGGGACAGCGGCCCATCTGTCAGGACACGGGAAGCGTCGTCGTCTTCCTGAAGGTCGGGATGAACGTGCGGTGGGAGACCACGCGGTCGATCCAGGAGATGGTGGACGAGGGGGTGCGGCGCGCGTATCTGCTCCCCGAGAACATCCTGCGTGCGTCGATCGTCGCAGACCCCGCGTTCACGCGGAAGAACACGCGCGACAACACGCCGGCGGTGGTGCACGTGGAGCTCGTCCCTGGCGACACCGTCGAGGTGAAGCTCGCGGCGAAGGGGGGCGGCTCGGAGAACAAGGCGAAGTTCGCGATGCTCAACCCGAGCGATTCGATCGTGGACTGGGTGCTCAAGACCGTCCCGCTGATGGGGGCGGGATGGTGCCCGCCGGGGATGCTCGGCATCGGCATCGGCGGCAGCGCGGAGAAGGCGATGCTGATGGCGAAGGAATCGCTGATGGAGCACATCGACATGGCCCAGCTCAAGCAGCGCGGGCCGCAGAACAAAATCGAAGAGCTCCGAATCGAGCTGCACGACAAGATCAATGCGCTCGGCATCGGCGCGCAGGGGCTTGGCGGGCTCTCTACCGTGCTCGACGTGAAGATCTGGGACTTCCCGACGCACGCCGCGTCGAAGCCGATTGCGATGATCCCGAACTGCGCGGCGACGCGGCATGCACACTTCACGCTCGACGGGCGCGGGGTCGCGCAGCTGCCGATTCCGCGGCTCGAGGATTGGCCCGCGGTGACGTGGCGTCCCGATGCGAACGCCAAGCGGGTGAACCTCGACACGTTGACGCGCGCCGAGGTGGAGAGCTGGAGTGCGGGGGATCGCCTGCTGTTGAGCGGGCGGATGCTCACCGGGCGCGACGCGGCGCACAAGCGGATCGCGGATCTCTTTGCGAAGGGGGAGTCACTGCCGGAGGGCGTCGACTTCACCAACCGCGTGATCTATTACGTGGGTCCGGTGGACCCGGTGCGTGACGAGGCGGTGGGCCCGGCGGGTCCGACGACCGCGACGCGGATGGACAAGTTCACCGAGATGATGCTCGACCGAACGGGGCTCATCGCGATGGTCGGGAAGGCCGAGCGCGGGGCCGCGGGGCTCGAGGCGATCCGGAAGCATCGGGCCGCGTATCTGATGGCGGTCGGTGGGGCGGCGTATCTCGTCTCGAAGGCGATCCGTCGATCGCGCGTGGTGGCGTTCGAGGATCTCGGGATGGAGGCGATCTACGAGTTCGAGGTCGAGGAGATGCCGGTGACGGTGGCGGTGGATGCGACGGGCCGGAACGTGCACGAGGAGGGGCCCGCGGAGTGGCAGCAGCGCATCCGCGCGCTCCCGGTGCTGTGATGCGTACCCTCCTGCTCCTTTGCGTGATCGCACTGAGTCCGCGTCCCAGTGCGGCGCAGGCGTCGACCGATTCCGCGCAGATCCACGCCGTGGTGGTGCAGCTCTTCGACGCGATGCGGGCGCGCGACACGGCGGCGATCCGGACACTCTTCGTCCCGAACGCCTCGATGCAGTCGCTGCGGGACACGGCGGTGGTCTTCGACCGCGTGGACGGGTGGGTGACGTCGATCGCGCGGGCGCCGCAGGGGGTGCTGCTCGACGAGCGGCTCGGCGCGCCGACGATCCAGGTCGATGGGCCGCTGGCGACGGTGTGGGTGCCGTACTGGTTCTTCGTGGGGCCGCGCTTCTCGCACTGTGGGGTGGACGCGTTCCAGCTCACGAAGGGCGGGGGCCGGTGGCGGATCTTCTCGATCGTGGATACGCGCCGCCCGACGGGGTGCGGGGAACCTCCCGCGCGTTAACGGGTATTAGCTGTGATTCTTTGCCTGAGTTGTCTTCAGGGAAATCCCGACTAAACTGTTTCCATTAGTGATCGCGGACCGAACCCGGCCGCCGATTTCGTGCGAGGAG
>JBMTAR010000213.1:0-3591 GCA_049428925.1 Gemmatimonadaceae bacterium | reverse complement strand
CTGCGGTCTGGGTCGCGCGGGGGGCGCATCGCGCGGGCATCGGGATGACGCGCTGCGCCGTCGCGCCGGCGAGCGTGCCGGTGGTGCAGATGCTCGTCCCGCAGGCGACCGCGAGCCGCTGGCCGATGACGGAGGAGGAGCTCGAGCCCCTGGTGGCCTGGGCGCACGCGATGGTCGTCGGGCCGGGGCTTGGCGAGGGGACGAAGAGCCGCGCCCTCGTGGAGCGGCTCCTCGTGCGCTGGCGCGGCCCCGTGGTGCTCGATGCCGATGCGCTCAACGTCTTCGCGGGGGAGCCTCGGACGCTGGGCACCCTCCTCGGGGGACGGCCCGCCGTCGTGACGCCGCACCCCGCTGAGGCGGCGCGGCTCCTCCGATGCGACGTCGCCGCGGTGCTCGCCGATCGTGAGGGGAGCGCGCGTGAGCTCGCGCGTACGCTCGGCGCGACGGTGCTGCTGAAAGGCCCGCCAACGGTGATCGCCGCCAGTGATGGGGCCCTCGCCGTCTCGGCGAGTGGGTCCCCGGTGCTCGGGACCGCGGGAAGCGGCGACCTTCTCGCCGGCGTCGTCGGGACCCTCCTCGCACAGACCCTCGACGCGTTCCACGCGGCGCAGGTGGCGGCGTGGGTGCACGGGCGTGCCGGGGAGGTGGCGGCGGCCGCGGTCTCCACCCGCGGGGCATCGCTCGACGATGTGGTCGCCGCGCTCGGGCAGGTCTGGGGCGAGGGGACGTCCCCCAGTGATGCGCACGTGCTGGCCACGCTTCCCACCGTGGGTCGCGCACCGTGAGCACCCTTCGTGAGCACGTCTGTGAGTACGCCCGTGAGCACACTCCGTGAGCGCGCCCGTGAGTAGCCACCTCCCGCTCGGCCCCGGCGCCGAGTTCGACGCCGTGCGGGCGATGCTCGACGTCTGGGGGGCGCAGGCGCGCGGCATCGGCGATGACGGGGCCCTCCTCGACGTCCCGCCCGGCACGCGGCTCGTTGTCAGCACCGATACCTCGGTGGAGGATGTGCACTTCCGCCGCGCCTGGATGACGCCCGAGGAGATCGGGTACCGCGCGGCGATGGCGGCGCTCTCCGACCTCGCGGCGATGGGGGCCGCACCGCTCGGGCTCCTCGTGGCGGCGACGGTGCCGACGGCGTGGCGAGGCGTGCTCACGGAGGTGGCGCGCGGCATCGGCGCGGCCGCCGCCGCGACGGGGAGTCCGATCGTCGGCGGGGATGTGACCGCCGGGGATCGGCTCGCGCTCGGCATCACGGTGCTCGGCGCCACCGCGCGGCCGATCTCCCGCGGGGGCGCGCGAGCCGGGGATCGGCTCTTCGTGACCGGGACGCTCGGCGGGCCGCGCCGGGCGCTGCTCGCGTGGGAGGCTGGCGGGGTCCCAACTCCCGAGGACCGGGCCCGGTTCGTCGCGCCCACCGCGCGGATCGCGGCAGGGCAGTGGCTCGCGGCGCACGGCGCGACCGCGATGCTCGACCTCTCCGACGGCCTCGCCGGCGACGCTGCCCACCTCGCGGAGGC
Organism: Gemmatimonadaceae bacterium; assembly: GCA_049428925.1. Classification (GTDB taxonomy): domain Bacteria; phylum Gemmatimonadota; class Gemmatimonadetes; order Gemmatimonadales; family Gemmatimonadaceae; genus Pseudogemmatithrix. Next base: position 2,071 of record JBMTAR010000213.1, on the reverse strand, counting down.
GAGCGGCGTGGGCGTGACGATCGATCTGGATCGACTGCCCTGCGTCGCGGGCGTGTCCGGCGCGGAGGCGGCGCGGAGCGGAGAGGAGTACGAACTGCTGGTGGCGGGGCCTGCCACGCTCGCCGAGGCGTGGCCGTTCGCGGTGGCGGGGCTCCCGCTGACCGAGATCGGGGCGGTGACGGTGGGCGCCGGGGTCGTTCTCTCGGGCGATGGGGCGGCCGGCCTGCGTGCAGGTGCGCACGATCACTTTCAGCACGACATTCCCTGAGATGCCCCTCCTCCGCGGTCTCCTCGTCGCGCTCGGCATCGCCGTCGGCACGATTCTCTTCGGCGGCTCGTGCATCGTCGCCGCGCTCCTCGGTCTCCGGGATCGCCGCGGAGGCGTCTATGCATGGGCGCCCCGGTTGTGGGGACGCCTGCCGCTCTGGCTCGGTGGCGTCCGCGTCGTCGAGTACGACACGCAGTACAAGACCGACGGGCGGATCTACGTCGCCAACCACCTCGGCAACTTCGACATCTTCGCGCTCGCCTCGGTGCTGCCGTGGGTGAAGTTCGTCGCGAAGGCGGAGCTCTTCCGGATTCCGTTCTTCGGGCTGGCGATGCGACGCGCCGGGATGGTCCCGATCGAGCGGGCGAACCGGAAGTCGGCGTTCGCGTCCTACGAATCCGCGGTGACGCGGATCCGGCAGGGTGCCTCGGTCGGCGTCTACCCGGAGGGCACGCGCGGGCACGCCTATCCGCTCCGGCCCTTCAAGAAGGGCCCGTTCGTGTTCGCCATCCAGGCCCAGGTGCCGGTGGTGCCGGTCTACATCCACGGCGTCCTCGAGGTGCAGCGGAAGGGACAGCTCGCCGTGCGGCCCGGCACATTGCACGTGCACTACCTCCCGCCGATCGAGACCGCCGGCTTCGGCTACGAGGACCGCGAGGCGCTGGCCAATCGCGCCTACGAGGCGATGGCCACCTGCGCCCTCGAGCGGTACGGGGTTGTCTCGCCGCCCGTCCGGTCGCGGTGAGTATCTTTGGGGCTGGGTGAGGCCCCCCCCCGGCACCCGCTCTGTGATTCCTGTTCCCCGACCTCTGTCCTCCGACCCCTGATGTCCATCATTCTCGCCATCCAGGCCCGTGAGATCCTCGACTCCCGCGGCAATCCCACTGTCGAGGCCGACGTCATCCTCGAGGACGGCACCTACGGGCGCGCCGCGGTGCCGAGCGGCGCCTCCACCGGTGAGCACGAGGCCAACGAACTCCGCGACGGCGACGCCAAGCGCTATCTCGGCAAGGGCGTCCGCAAGGCGGTGCAGAACGTCGCGAAGCTGATCGAGCCCGAGCTCGTCGGACTCGACGTCACCGATCAGCTGACGATCGATCGCGCGCTCCTCGCGCTCGACGGCACCAAGACCAAGGCGAAGCTCGGGGCGAACGCGATGCTTGCCGTCTCGATGGCGGCGGCGCGTGCCGCGGCCGCGAGCGTCGACCTCCCGCTGCACAAGTACCTCGGCGGCCCGATGGCGCGCACCCTCCCGGTGCCCCTGATGAACATCCTGAACGGCGGGGCGCACGCCACGAACACCGTCGACTTCCAGGAGTACATGATCGTCCCGGTCGGCGCGGAGAGCTTCTCCGAGGCGCTCCGGATGGGGACCGAGGTCTTTCACAGCCTCAAGAAGGTGCTCGTGAAGCGGAAGCTCTCCACTGGCGTCGGTGACGAGGGGGGCTTCGCGCCGGACCTGTCGAGTGATCAGGCCGCGCTCGATGTGGTGATCGAGGCCATCGAGGCGGCCGGGTACGAGCCGGGGACGCAGATCGCGCTCGCGCTCGACTGTGCCGCGAGCGAGCTCTACGCGAAGGGGAAGTACACCTTCAAGAAGAGCGGCGGCGGCGTGAAGACGGCCGAGCAGATGGTCGAGATGTACGCGAAGTGGTGCCAGACGTATCCGATCGTCTCCATCGAGGACGGCCTCGCCGAGGGGGATTGGGCGGGGTGGAGCCATATGACGGACGCCATCGGCGACCGGGTGCAGCTCGTCGGCGACGACCTCTTCGTGACGAACACCGAGTTCCTGGCGCGCGG
>JBMTAR010000212.1:0-3616 GCA_049428925.1 Gemmatimonadaceae bacterium | reverse complement strand
GGAAGAAGTGGGAGCGCGACTGGGACCAGGTGCGCTACTGCTCCGATGCGTGTCGGGGCACCGGCAAGCGGCGCGTCACACCACCACGTTGAGCAGACGTCCCGGCACCAGGATCACCTTCGTCGGCGTCCCGGTGACGAACTTCGCGATCCCCGGCTCCGCGAGCGCCGCGGCCAGCGCCTGCTCCTGCGTCACGTCCTTCGCGACCTGAATCGTGCCACGCGTCTTCCCGCCCACCTGCACCACCAGTGCCACGGTGTCGCTCACGAGCCGCGCCGCGTCGAACGCAGGCCAGCCCCCGTCGAACACGCTCCCCGACCGGCCGAGCATCTCCCAGAGCACCTCGGCGATGTGCGGCGCGAACGGCGCCACGAGCGACACGATCGGTGCCACCTCGTCGCGATGGCACTGCCGCTCGCCCTTCCGGAGGACGTTCATGTACTCCATCATCGCCGCGATCGCCGTGTTGTAGCTGAGCGCGGGGATGTCCTCGCCCACCTTCTTGATCGTCGCGTGCAGCTTGCGGAGCACCTCGTCGTCCGGCGCGCCCGCGGTGGAGCAGTCCCGCACCGAGGCCCAGAGCCGATCGAGGAACCGGCGGACGCCGCTGATCCCCGCGTCGCGGAAGTCGCCCCCCTCCTCGAAAGGCCCGAGGAACATCAGATAGGTGCGAAAGGCATCGGCGCCCCACTGCTCGAGGTACTCGTCGGGGTTCACGACGTTCCCCTTCGACTTCGACATCTTCGCGCCTTCGCGGATGATCAGCCCGTGCGCGCGGAAGCGCGTGAACGGTTCCTCGAAGTCGAGCAGACCGAGATCGTGCAGCACCATAGTGATGAAGCGCGAGTAGAGCAGGTGCAGCACCGCGTGTTCGTTCCCGCCGATGTACGTCGTCACCGGGAGCCACGTCTTCGTGGTCGCCGCATCGAACGCCACGTCGGCCCGCGGCACGCTCGGGTAGCGCAGGAAGTACCAGGCGCTGTCGAGGAAAGTGTCACTGACGTCGGTCTCGCGGCGCGCGGGGGCACCGCAGGTCGGGCAGGGCGTGCGGTACCACGCCTCGTGCCGCGCGAGCGGGGAGACCCCCGAATCATCAGGCTTGAAGTCGGCGAGGTGCGGCAGCACCACCGGCAGCTGGTCCTCGGGGACCGGCACCGTCCCGCAGGCGTCGCAGTAGACGATCGGGATCGGCGGCCCCCAGTAGCGCTGGCGCGAGATGCACCAGTCGTGCAGCCGGTAGTTGGTCACCGCCTCGGCGTGTCCGTGCGCCGCCAGCCACGCCGTCACGTCACGCTTCGCCGTCGCCACATTGAGCCCGTCGAACTGCGCCGAATGCACGAGGCGTCCGTCACCCACGTAGGCCGCGCCGTCGAGCGGCGTCGAGGCGTCCTGGCCCTCGCCGGCCACGACGCGCACGATCGGCAGGCCGAACACCTGCGCGAACTCGAAGTCCCGCTCGTCGTGCCCGGGCACCGCCATGATCGCGCCGGTCCCGTACTCCATCAGCACGTAATCGGCGACCCAGATTGGGACGGGCGCCCCCGTGGCCGGGTTCGTGGCATAGGCCCCGGTGAAGGCGCCGGTCTTCTCCTTGGTCGACTTCCGGGTCACGAGGTCCTGCCGCGCCGCCCGTGACTGATACGCTTCCACCGTCCCGCGCTGATCCGGGGTGGTGATCGCCTCCACCAGCGGATGCTCGGGCGCAAGCACCAGATACGTCGCGCCGAAGATCGTATCGGGTCGCGTCGTGAAGACCTCGATCTCGGGGACCGTGGTCGAGACCTCGGTGGTCACCGCCACCGCCGCGCTCCCCGCCGCGACGAGCGGGTCGAGCACACGGAACCGGATGCGCGCGCCCTCGGACTTCCCGATCCAGTTCCGCTGCGCCTGCTTCGTCGTCGCCGACCAGTCGAGGGTCTCGAGATTCTGCAGCAGACGCCCGGCATACTCGGAGATCCGGAAGAACCACTGCTCGAGGAAGCGCTGCTCGACCACCGTCCCGCACCGCTCGCACGCACCCCCCTCCACCTGCTCGTTCGCGAGCACGGTCTTGCACGACGAGCACCAGTTGACCGCCGCAGCCTTCTTGTAGGCGAGGCCGCGCTGATGAAGCTGCAGGAAGACCCACTGCGTCCACCGGTAGTAGGCGGGATCCGTCGTATCCACCGACCGCTCCCAATCGACCATCAACCCCGCGCGGTCCAGCTGCCGCCGGAAGTTCGCGATGTTGCTCGGGATCAGATCCATCGGATGCTTCCCGACCTTCAGCGCGAAGTTCTCGCTGTGGATCCCGAAGGCGTCGTAGCCGAGGGGCTGGAACACCGTATGGCCGCGCAGCCGCTGATAGCGGGCGTGGATGTCGCTCCCCGTGAAGGCGAAGAGGTTCCCGACGTGCAGCCCTTCGGCCGACGGATACGGGAACATCATCAGGGCGTAGTAGGGCGACGCCCCGTGGGCGAGGTCGACCCGGTTGGTGCCGTGCTCGGCCCAGCGCTGGCGCGCCTGGGCCTCGACCACGGCAGGGTCGTAGGCGATCGGTTCGGTGGGTTCGGTCATCGGGAGTGGCGTCGGTCGGACTCGACCCGGAATCTATCCGAACCGGTCTCCCAGAGCGCCTCGGCGACACCCCCGTCCCCCCCGACGACCGACGGGACCCGCCCGGAACGCGGCTACCGACCCCGGGCCTGGAGCTCCACCAGCAGGCAGCGGTCCTGCACCACGTCGATCCCGGCCCGGGCCAGGGTCTCCGCGGCCTCATCGTGCCGGATCCCCAACTGGAACCAGACCGCCCGCGGTCGCGCCGCCAGCAGGTCCTCGAGATGCGCCGGGATGTCCGACGGCCGCCGAAAGACGTCCACCAGGTCCACCGATACCCCAATCTGCGAGACGCTGCGGACGACCGGCTCCCCCAGGATTTCCTTCACCTCGGGGTAATAGACCGGAACGGGGATGATCCGGAATCCTGCCCGCTGGGCATAGGCCGGCACGTCGTAGGCGGGCGCGGGCTTCCCGGGGACCTTGATCCCCAGGACCGCGATCGTCCGGGTCCGTGCCAGGAGGGCCGTGATCCCGGCCTCAGACTCCACGAGATGGGTGCGCCAGTCGCTCATCGGGTGGGAAATCACGCCCGCGGGAGGGTAAATTCAAGGGCTGGTCGCCTCCCCCTCCCGCCGTGGAGCTCCTCAATGAAAATGCTCGTCCTCGGTGCCGGCCTGCAGGGCTCGGCCTGCGCGTACGACCTCCTCCAGAACCCCGCCGTCACCGAGGTCCGCCTCGCTGACCAGCGGGTCGACCGCCTTCCCGCCTTCCTGCAGCCCTACGTGGGCGGGGAGCGGCTCAAGACCATCCAGCTCGACGTGAAGGACGGCGCCGCCGTCGCCGCGGCGATGCAGGGCGTCACGTCGGTGATGTGCGCCCTCCCGTACTACCTGAACCTCCCGATGACCGAAGCCGCCATCGCGGCGGGCGCCCACTTCTGCGACCTCGGCGGCAACACCGAAATCGTCCAGCAGCAGCAGACGCTCACGGACCGGGCCGCCACGGCCGGGGTCTCCGTGATTCCCGACTGCGGCCTCGCCCCGGGGATGGTGAACATCCTCGCCCAGCTCGGCATCGA
>JBMTAR010000211.1:0-3702 GCA_049428925.1 Gemmatimonadaceae bacterium | reverse complement strand
CGGGCGATGTCGCTGATTCGTTTTTCTCGTCGAGGATCGGTCGCCGCTGAGCGCCGCCGGTGGTCGCACCGTCGGACCGCCTCGGTCCGTGGCCTCCGAACACTCGGCGTCGCCCTAGGCGCCGCCCTCAGCCTCGCCTGTGGACGTCCTGCCGGCGAGCCGGGGACGCTCGTCGTCTTCAACGCCGGGAGCCTCGCGCGGCCGCTGCGTGCCGCAATTGATACCTTCGCCGCACGCGAAGGGGTCCTCGTGGCGCAGGAGAGCGCCGGCTCCCTCGAAACCGCGCGGAAACTCACCGAGCTCGGGAAGATCCCCGATGTCATCGCGCTCGCCGACGCGGAGGTCTTCCCGCGCTACCTGATGCCGGCCTTTGTGGATGGGTACGCCGAGTTCGCCCGGAATCGGATGGTCCTCGCCTACACCGACCGTTCGCGCTTCGCCGCCGAGGTCGGTCCTGACACCTGGTGGCAGGTCCTCCTCCGCCCCGGTGTCGAGACGGGCCGCTCGGACCCGCACCTCGACCCGAATGGCTATCGGACGCTGCTGGTCTGGCAACTCGCAGAACGGCACTACGCGCAGCCAGGGCTCGCCGCCCGGCTCGCCGACGCCCACGCTGCGCGGAATGTCCGCCCCAAGGAGGCGGATCTCGTGGGACTGCTGCAGGCCGGCGAGCTCGACTACATCTGGTCGTACGAATCGATGGCGCGGGCGACCGGGCTTCGATTCGTGACCTTGCCGCGCGGTATCGATCTCAGCCCACCCGATTCTGCGGGGTGGTTCGGGACGGCGGTGGTGACCGTCCGCGGTGCGCGGGCCGGCGACTCCGTCACCTTCCGAGGCGCGCCCATCGTCTACGGCATCGCCGTCCCCCGAGACGCCCCCCATCGGGCGCTCGGTGAGCGCTTTGCCGCCTTCCTCCTCTCGGCGGAGGGGCAGGCGATCCTGCGCCGCGAGGCGCTCGATGCGATCCCGTCGCCGGTGGCCGTCGGCGTGCGACAGCCATGGATGCCGGTCGCGCCGCCCGCTGCGACGCTCGATTCGGCCGTTCCGGCGCGCGTGCCCTGATGACCGCGCGTCGTCTCCTCCCGCCGCTCCTGAGCATCGCCGCGGCGCTCGTCGCTTCATTCCTCCTCGTTTTCCTCGCGGCACCGATTGTCGAGCTCGTCGGCGTCGGCGGGGGCGAGGGGCTGCGCCGCCTGGGTAGCGATGCGGAACTGCGGGACGCCCTCGCCCTCACGGCGCTCTGCGCGACCGCGGCGACCCTCATCGGCGCTCTCTGCGCGACACCGCTCGCGTACCTCCTCGCGCGACGGGAGTTCCCGGGACGCGCGGTGCTTTCGGCGGTGCTTGACCTTCCGCTCCTGATCCCGCATCCGGTGGCCGGCATCGCGCTCCTCCTCGTCCTCGGGCGCGAGAGTCCGGTCGGGGCCGCCGCGCTCGCCGCCGGAATCCGCATCGTCGGGACCCCGCTCGGGATCATCGCCGCGATGCTCTTCGTCTCCGCGCCCCTCTTCGTGAGCGGCGCCCGCGAAGCGTTCGCACGCGTCGATCCCCGATTCGAGGGCGTCGCACGCACCCTCGGCGACTCGCCGTGGCGTGCCTTCCATCGTGTCACCCTCCCGCTCGCAGGGCGCGGCCTCCTCGCGGCCGCGGTCGTGATGTGGGCGCGCGCGGTCAGCGAGTTCGGTGCGATCGTCATTCTGACCTACAACCCGAAGGTCGTCAGCGTCCTCAGCTATGACCGCTTCACGAGCTACGGACTGCGAGAGGCGCTGCCCGTCGCCGCGGCGCTCGCCCTCCTCGCCCTGGTGCCGCTCACGGTGCTGCGTGCACTGCGGGTGGACCGTCGGGAGGAGCTGTGATCCATCTCGAGCGCGTGACGGCGACGAAGGGACGGTTCCGCCTGACGGAGATCTCCTTCGCGCTCGAGGCCGGGGCGTACGGCGTCGTAATCGGGCCGGCCGGCTCAGGGAAGACGACGCTCCTCGAGGCACTCGCCGGTCTCATCCGCGTGACCGGCGGGCAGGTGCGCATCGACGGCGTGGACCAGCGCCGGATGTCCCCCGAGTCTCGTGACATCGGTCTCGTCTATCAGCAGGCGTATCTCTTTCCGCATCTCTCGGTAGCGCAGAACGTCGGCTATGGCGCCAGCGACGCGGCGACGCAGCAGGAGGTAATCGAGCGGCTCGGCGTGGCATCGTTGCTTGGGCGCGACGTCGCAGGGCTCTCGGGGGGCGAGCGCCAGCTCGTCGCCCTCGCCCGCGCTCTCGCACGCCGGCCGCGTCTCCTCCTCCTCGACGAGCCGTTCAGCGCGCTCGACCCGCGTCGGCGCGCCCTCGTGCGTCGTGAGGTACGTGACCTGCATCGCGCGTGGGGCCTCACGACGCTCCAGGTGACGCACGACTTCGCCGAGGCGGGCCTCCTTGGCGACCAGGCAATCCTCCTCGATGCCGGCCGGGTGCTGCAGTCGGGACCGCCAGCGGAGGTGTTCCGCCGGCCGGCTTCACCGTATGTCGCCGAGTTCCTTGGCGCGGAAAACGTCTTCGCGGGTACGGCACGGCCTTGGACGGCGTCGGGCGACGAGACACTCGTGCGCGGTATGGTCAATGGTGTCGCATCGCACCGCAATGCTGATGCCGATGCTGTTGTCGCTGCCGAGGTCGCTGCCGAGATTCATGCCGAGGGGGTCGCCGACCCTCAGCAGGCGATGGCCTTCGAGACGGGTGCACTCACCTTCTATGCCGTCGGCAATTTCGCCCCCGGCGTGGGCCATGCGGTGATCCGCGCCGAGGAGGTCACCGTCGCGCGTGATCAGACGTACGACTCCGCACGCAATCGGTTCTCCGGGCGCGTGATCGACGTGGCGACGCTCGGGGCACTCACCCGCGTCACCGTCGACGTGCGCGGGATGCCGATCGTCGCGGCCGTCTCCACCCAGTCGGCGCGCGACCTTGCGCTCGCGCCCGGGCTCGCCGTGGTGGTCAGCTTCAAGGCAATGGCGGTGCACCTCTGCTGAGGCACACCGCCATCACTCACGCGCTCACCGGCTCACTCGCGCGTCACCACGCGATTCCGTAATCCTCACCGAAGTTGCTCGCTGCGCCCCAGAGCGAGCGGTGCTTCCGGTCGATCCAGATTGCGGTGATTGGTCCGGAGGTGTGCGTCGCGAAGTCGAGCTGATAGCCGCGTCGCCGCAGGTCCTCGCGCACCCAGACGGGAATGCGCTCGTTCAGCTGCAACCGGCCCGGACGTGCCTCGTGCCCGCCGAAGCTCGAGCGCATCTGGTAGCTGTGAAACCCCGGATGCTCCGCCGCCTGCTGCACCGTCTGTCCGAACTCGACCATCGAGAGGAAGAACTGGAGCAGGTCCTGGTCCTGGGTGTCGCCGCCCTGCACGGAGAAGGCCATCCAGGGCTCGCCGTCCTTGAGTGCGATGGTCGGCGTCAGTGTGACGCGCGGACGCTTCCCGGGTGCGATCACGTTGAACGGCCCGTCTTCCGGCTGCGTGTTGAACGCCTGCGCGCGCTGCGAGAGCCCGATGCCCGTCCGGCCCGCGATCACCGCCGGTACCCATCCGCCGCTCGGCGTGATCGAGACGAGCCATCCATTCTTGTCCGCCGCCTGGATGCTCGTGGTCCCCTTGGTGAAGGCGTCGAGGAACGCCGCATCCGCGGCCGCGTCGGTGGCGCCGAGGCTGGCGCCG
>JBMTAR010000210.1:0-3703 GCA_049428925.1 Gemmatimonadaceae bacterium | reverse complement strand
CGGAATCTCCTGGGAGGAGGTGGCCCTCGTGGGGGACGATCTCCCCGACCTCGGGGCGCTCCGTCGGGTTGGGCTCCCCGTCGCCGTCGCGAATGCCTCCGCCGAGGTCCAAGCGGTCGCCACGGTGCAGCTGAGCCGCTCGGGCGGAGCGGGGGCGGTCCGGGAGTTCTGCGAGGCGCTGCTCCGGGCCCGCGGCGAGTGGGAGGCACAGGTCGATGCGTACGTGCGAGCGCGTGAGAAGGAGGAATGATGGGCACGAGAGGTGACGTCCCGCCGATGGACGATGCGGACATCATCGCACGCGGGCGCCGAGTGCTCGAGCTCGAGCAGACGGCCATCGGCGCGGCGGTGACGCGGCTTGATCCGTCGTTTGCCAATGCCGTGCGGCTCCTCGCGGAGTGCCGTGGTCGTGTCATTGTCGCCGGGATCGGAAAGTCGGGGCTGATCGGGCGGAAGATCGCGGCGACCATGACGAGCACGGGGACCCCCACGAGCTTCCTCCATCCCACGGAGAGCGTCCACGGCGACCTCGGCATCGTTGGGCCGGACGACGTGGCGATCCTGCTGTCCAAGAGCGGCGAGACGGCTGAGCTCTTTCCGCTGCTCGACCAGCTCGCGCGGATGGATGTCCCGTGCATCGGGATCACCGGCGGACGCGATTCGACGCTGGCGCGGGCGTGCCGGGTCGTCCTCGACGCAGCGGTGGCGGAGGAAGCGTGCCCGCACGATCTCGCCCCGACCACGAGCACGACGGTGGCCCTCGCGCTCGGCGACGCACTGGCGGTCGCGCTGCTGGAGGCCAAGGGCTTCCGGGCGGAGGATTTCGCGCGATTCCATCCCGGCGGGTCGCTCGGTCGTCGGCTGCTCCTGCGGGTCCGTGACGTGATGGTCGCGGATGGGCGCCCGACCTGCGCGCTTGACGCGACGATGCGCGACGCGGTGGTCGTTCTCGCGGAGCGTCGCGGGCTCTGCTGCGTCGTCGACGACCGCGGGCGGTTGGCCGGGGTCATCACGACCGGGGATCTCACCCGCTGGATGGAGCGTGCACCGGATGTGTTGGCATTGCCGGTGCAGGAGGTGATGACGCGCACCCCGCGGACGGTCCGGGCGGATGCCCTCGGCAGCGCCGCGGTGCATCTGATGGAGACGGCCGGCGTGGTCGCGCTCCCCGTCCTTGGGAACGATGACGCGCTCGTCGGGGTAGTTCACCTGCATGATCTCCTGCGGGCGGGGGCGGCGTGAGACGCGCGCTCCTGCCGTCCGTCGCGCTCGTCATCACGCTGGGGGCCGCGTGCGGGGGCGGCGATCGCCCGGATGGATCTCGCGTCCCCGGGATCCTCGACTCCGCCGAGCAGATCGCCTTCGGGTTCCGCACGCTCGTCACGGATGGCGGGTTGCTCCGCGCAGAGATCTTCGGTGATACCGCGCTCTTCATGAATCAGAACACCCGGATCGCGCTTCGCGGACTGACTGGGGACTTCTTCGGCGCCACTGGCGCGAAGGAGGCCACGGCGACCGCCGAGCGGGGCCTCTTCGACACCCGCGCGAACACGCTCGAGGCCTGGGGCAACGTCGTCATCACGTCGGTCGACGGTCGCGTGCTCCGGACCCCGATGATCCGCTACGATCAATCCAGGAATCAGGTGTACTCGGATTCGGCGTTCACGCTGACCGAGCCGGGCGAGCGCGAGATGCGCGGCGTCGGATTCCGCGCGGACCCGAATCTCAATGCCGTCGAAGTGCTCAAGGTCCAGAGCGGTCGCGGCGGTACCTTCACGTTGCCGGGCTCGTGATGCGACGCCGCGTGACACACCGCGCGCTCGCCATCGCGACCCTCGCCATCGCGACCCTCGCGTGCGCCACCGTCGGTAGCGCGCAGGAGGGGCGCCCGTGTGCACTCGAGTTCCGCGGTGTGGTGCGCGGCGGCGTCCTGACGACCGCGATGAAGGTTTTCTCGAATCCCGATGGGTCCAAGCGGACCTACATCAGCGGCGGCGTGGACGCGACCTGTGCGGGACAGGGGAATCGCCTCCTCGCGGACAGCGCCGAGCATTATGCCGACCGGGGAGAGCTCATCCTGATCCGCCGGGTCCGCTATACGGACTCGCGCGTGCGGATGACCTCGAACCAGATGGTGTACTACACCAACGAGGAGCGCCTCCACGCGACCGGGTCGGTGCAAGGCACCACGGACGGCGGGACACGCTTCGCCGGTCCGGAGATGACGTATCTCCGCGCGCGCGAGGGCGTTCGGGCCGTTTCCGCTTGGCGTGCGCCCGGTCGTCCGACGGTGTGGTTGGCCCCACAGCCCCGAGAGGCGTCGGCGATGGATGTGCGGTCAGGGGACGCCGGTCGTCGCACCACGCCAGCGTCCGCTCCGGTCGACACCGTCCAGGTGATCGGGGACGTGGTGTCCTCGGAGAATGACTCGCTCGTCTGGGCGGTAGGGGCCGTGCGAATCACGCGCACCGACCTCCGGGCCACGGCTGATTCAGCCCGGATGGATCAGGGGATTGGACTCGCCCAGCTCCGCCGCGCACCGCGCATCGTCGGCACCGGCGAGCGGAGTTACACGATGGTCGCCACGGAGATCGACCTGTGGTCGCGTGACGAGCAACTGGAGCGGGTCCGTGGGCACGGCGAGGGTCGAATCGATGCCGATTCGCTGGTGCTGCGCGCCGATACCCTCGACCTCCGCCTCGTCGATCAGGAGATGGACCGTGTGCAGGCGTGGGGCGGGCGAGCCCACGCGGACGGCACTGCACAGCAGATGGAGGCGGATTCGCTCGACCTGCGCCTCCCACGGCAGCGGCTGGAGGAGGTCCGGGCCATCGGGGAGGCGGTGACGCGCTCGCGGCCGGACACTGCCACCATCCGCAGCGACGAGATGGATTGGATCGCCGGCGATACCGTGATCGCGCGGTTCGAGACGATCACCCCGCCGGGTGACACCGCCGAGACGACCCGGATGCGAGACGTGGTGTCCTCCGGGGCCGCGCGTGCGTTCTATCAGGTCGCCGCAAACGACGGCGATCCGACGATGCCGAATCTCAGCTATAACCGCGGGCGCCGCATCACGGTGAATTTCACGGAGGGGACGGTGCGGGACGTGCTTGTGGAGGAGAAGGCCTCCGGCCTCTATCTCGAGGCACCGAAGGCTCGGGCGGACTCGTCGCGAGCCCCAGTGCCGCCGGGGCCGGCGAGGCGCGTGCCGTGACGATCCCTGAACCGAGCGTCCCGCCGAGCGACCCACTGCGCGACCCACTGCGCGACCACCTCGACCGACTGACCGGCGGCGACCGATCGGCGGCGCTCTGTCTGCTCGCCGTCGCGCAGACTGCCGACGCTGATGGTCGAGCCACGTTCCACGACGTGGCCGTCGCCTACCGCGATGATCACCTTGCCTCGTGGGCCGCAGAGGGACGGGATGTGGCGTCGGAGGCTGGGCGTCTTTCGCTGGATGAGGTGCGCGTGCATCTGGCCGACGGCGTGCTGCCGCGGCTGGCCGCCGCCGGCGCGCTGACGGTCGAAGGGACAGGCGACGACGCGACGATTCATTTGCTGGCGCCCCTCGGGGAATGGCACCGAACGTCCCCTGACGCGCTCCGCGCCGCGCTTTCGGCCCCACGCGAGCTCCCCCTCCTACGGACCGCCGAGTCAGCCCCGAGTGCATCGCGCAGCATCCTCGCGGCCGAAGGGCTGG
>JBMTAR010000209.1:0-3704 GCA_049428925.1 Gemmatimonadaceae bacterium | reverse complement strand
TATCTCGACTCGACGATCGCGCTGCCGATCCTCACGAGCTACGCGCTCGCCAAGCGGAAGCCGCGCAAGCTCAAGCGGCTCTACGACAAGCGGGCGGAGATGATGGCGACGTTGCAGCGCGAGTTCGCCAAGGCGAATCACTGACGGAATCGCTTCGACACGACGCGGGGGGCGCGGCGCACCGGACCGTCGACGTTCAGCGGCCGTTCGCCGGCGTCGCGCGCGTGGCCGGCGTGCAGGGCCGCCAGGTCCCCGGCTGTCCGTTCGTCCCGCCCGGAAGGGGATTCACGAGCGTGCGCCCCATCGGGGCGGGGTCCTCGCTCGCGAGGTACGCGAGCATCGCAGTCAGCGTCGCGTTCTGCCGGAGGTCCGACTCGACGACCTTGTCGAAGGTGTCGCGGTCGGTGTGCCAGGTGGTGTTCGAATAGTCCCAGCCGAGCGCGCCGAGGCTGAGCGCCGCGACCTGGTGACAGGCGAAGCTCGCGTGGTCGCTGCCACCGCTCGCCTGACCGCCCGTCGGGGTGTATCGGATCCACTGCGAGAGTTCGCGCGGGAGCGCGCCGAGGTACCCGGCGACGCGCGGGCCGGCGTCGGCGATGGGACCGCCGGAGAGGCTCGTGATCCGACCGGTGCCGTTGTCCTGATTGAACAGGATGTGCGCGCCGGCGATCACCTCGGGATGGTCCTCGGTGAAGGCCTTCGAGCCGTTGAGCCCCTGCTCCTCACCGTTCCAGTGCCCGACGAGGATGGTGCGCTTCGGTTGCGGGTAGACCTGCTTCAGGATGCGGAGCGCCTCGAGCATCGTGATGGTGCCGGTGCCGTTGTCCGTCGCGCCGGAGGCGGCGGACCAGGAATCGAAGTGCGCGGAGAGGATCACGTACTCGTTCGGCTTCTCGACGCCCTTCAGCTCCGCGACCACGTTGAAGACGGGGCGCTCGCCGAGGCGGCGGCTGTCGGTGAAGGCGCGCACGCGCGGTCCCTGCCCGTTCCGTGCGAGGCGGACGAGGAGGCCGTAGTCCTCACAGCCGACGGCGAAGGTCGGGAGCGTCTGGTTCGGCGAGCCGAAGATCTTCGTGATGCCCGGATAGTTGGACCATTGGAAGGTGAGGACGCCGATCGCGCCCGCGTCCTTCAGTTTCTCCCACACCGAGCGCCCGCCGCTCATCGCGACGTTGAGCTGGTTCCACTCCACCTGTAGTGCGTTCTGGGCGGCGGTCACCCGCTCCTGCTCCTCCGGCGTGCCGAACTCGCGCCACTGCGCCCCCGACCGGCAGGAGAGCCGCGGCGCATTCATCGCGAAGAACTTCCCCTTCACCGTCGGCAGCCAGGCCTCGAACGCCTCGGGGGTCGAGAGCCCCGTGGGATACGCGACGACCTCTCCCTCGATCGGCGTCGGCCGCGCGCCTCGGCCCGTCGAGGGGCTCCACGCCATCGCCATCGCCTCGAGCGAGCGGGTGCGCGGGCCGATGAGGTCGAGATGCGAGACGCCGCGGCTCCAACCGAGCCAGGTGCCGTACCGCTCACGTCGTGCGGGGACGCCCCACGCCGTGTACTGCGAGACGAGCCACTCCTGTGCGGCGTCGGACTCCGGTGAGCCGGTGAGGCGCTGGCCGTACCGGTCCATCAGCACCTGTGCGAGCGCGCTCGCCTGCGAGCGGCTCATCCCCTCCTCCCACAGGCGCTGGAGCATCGGGTCGGTCGGCGGCGTCGTGCGCACGTACGACGGCAGTTCCGCGGCCGGGATGGGATCTGCCATCCGGTCGCGCGGCGTGACGGGCGGGGGACCGCCGGGACGTTGCGCCTGTGAGGTGAGCGGCTGAATGGTGAAGGCCGAGAACAGCAGCAGCGTGGAGAGACGGCGCATCGGAAGGTCCGGTGACGTGGGGGAGATGAAGGGACGTTCTACAACTTGGGGGCGAGGCCGTCGGCGAGCGAGGCGCGATACGCCCGCCAGGCGGGGACGAGCCCGACCAGCGTCCCGGCACCCACGACGAGGGCGAGGATGCTCCACTCGACCGGCGTGAGCGCGTGCGACTGCAGCGAGAGCCCGAAGCGCGCCTCCACCGGGTCGCGTGCGACGGCGAGGCCGCCGTACACGAGCGCGGTGCCCGCGAGTGCGCCCGCGAACGAGAGCAGCGCCGACTCGAGCACGAGCAGCCCGACGATGGTCCGCGGCCCCGCGCCGATCGCGCGCAGCACCGCCATCTCGCGCCGCCGCGCCTCCAGCGACGCATAGAGTGCCACACACATCCCGAGGATCCCCACGAGGAGCGTCAGCAGTGCGACCACGCGCAGCCCCACCTCGGCGCTGCCGATCGTCTGCCAGAGCTGTGCGAGCGCGACACCGGGGATGATCGCGGTCAGCGGTTCCGTCCGGTCCTCGTTCATCTCGCGCTGCAGCTGGAGCGTCTCGAACCGGTTCTTCGTCCCGACGAGGAAGGCGGTGATCGGGGCGGGGCCGGTCGTCGGCGCGGTCGGCGGACCCATCATCAGCCCTCCGCTCGCGGCCTCCGCCTCGTGCATCACCGTCAGCCCCTCGAGCGTTGCGTAGAGCGCGCGGTCGATCGGCGTGAAGGTCTTCGCGATCACCCCGCTCACCCGGAACGGATGCGCGCCGTGCTCCGCGAAGGAGACGGCAGCGAGCCCGTGCGCGAGCACGACCTCGCTCCCGACCGCATACCCGAGTCGCTCGGCCACATCCGCGCCGATCGCCACTTCGGCGTCTGTCGCGGGCGGGCGGCCCGCGGTGAAGGTGACCGTGCGGTCGCGGAAGCGATACCGCTCGAAGAACGCCGCCGTCGTCCCGACCACGCGGAAGCCGCGGTGTGCGTCGCCGAGGGCGTAGGGGACCGCCCATTTCACGGCCGGGTGCGCGGCCCACCGCTCGTACGTGGCCCACGAGACGCTTCCCGTCGGCGCTGACATCCCGAAGACCGTCGAGAGGAGCACCTGCGTGGTCCCGCCGCGCGCGCCGACGATCAGGTCGGTGCCCTTGATCGTCCCCGCGAAGCTCTCGCGCACGCCCACGCGTACCTGCTCGATGCCGAGCAGCAGTGCGACGGAGAGCGCGATGCTCAACACGGTCAGCGTGGAGAGGAGCGCCCGGTTCCGCAGCGAGCGCCAGGCGAGGGAGAGAAGGAGCATCACGTGGCCCCGGCCGTGGCCGTCGGCGCAGCGTCCGGGTCCCCGCCCGCCGCCGCGCGGTTCAGCGCGCCGAGCGCGAGCGTGCGATCGAATCGTGTGGCAAGGCCGAGGTCGTGGCTCACGAAGAGCAGCGTGCTCCCCGCCGCCGCGACCTGCGCGAAGAGGAGCTCAAGGAACCGGTCCCGCCGATCGGTATCGAGCGCGGAGGTGGGCTCGTCGCAGACCACGAGTTCAGGGGCGCCGATCAGTGCGCGCGCGACCGCCACGCGCTGCTGCTGCCCGACGCTGAGCTCGGTCACCGGACGCGCGAGCAGGGGTCCGATCTCGAGTGCCTCGGCGAGCCGCGCCCCCGCCGCGGACGGATCGCCGGCTCGCGCGCGACGCGCCGGCGAGAGGCGGCAGGGGAGGGTGATGTTCTCCCGCACCGAGAGGTACGGGATGAGGTTGAACATCTGGAAGACGTAGCCGAGGTGCGAAGCGCGGAAGCGATCGCGCGCGCCGCTCGAGAGCGTTGTAAGATCGGTACCGAGGAGGGAGAGATGGCCTGTGTGCGGCGTGAG
>JBMTAR010000208.1:0-3749 GCA_049428925.1 Gemmatimonadaceae bacterium | reverse complement strand
ATCGAGCTCGCCGTCCCCGTCGCGCACATCTGGTTCTTCAAGACCCTCCCCAGCCCGATGGGGAACCTGCTCGACCTGACGCTGCGCGACCTCGAGAAGGTCGTGTACTACTCGAACTACGTCGTCATCGACGCGGGCGAGCAGGAGGTCCGCGCGAACGAGCTGCTCGATGAGGAGCAGTACCTCCAGCTCAAGCAGAAGGCGAAGGCCGAGGGGGATACCGCGTTCCTCGCCGACATCGGCGCGCCGGCGGTCCGGGAGCTCCTCAAGCGGCTCGACGTCGACAAGGTGTCGGAGGAACTCCGCGCCGAGGTCCTCGTCGAGACGTCGCAGCACAAGAAGAAGGCGCTCCTCAAGCGCCTCAAGATTGTCGACGCCTTCCGGAACTCCGGGGACGCCGAGGGGCTGCGCAACCAGCCGGAGTGGATGATCCTCGATGTCGTCCCGGTGATTCCGCCCGACCTGCGGCCGCTCGTGCCGCTCGACGGCGGGCGCTTCGCGACGTCCGACCTGAACGACCTCTACCGGCGCGTCATCAACCGCAACAACCGTCTCACCAAGCTCATCTCGCATCGCGCGCCGGAGGTCATCCTCCGGAACGAGAAGCGCATGCTGCAGGAGGCGGTCGACGCGCTCTTCGACAACGGCCGTCGCTCGAAGGCGATCCGCGGCCGCGGGAAGCGGCCGCTCAAGTCGCTCTCCGACATGCTCAAGGGCAAGCAGGGGCGGTTCCGTCAGAACCTCCTCGGCAAGCGCGTGGACTACTCGGGCCGCTCGGTCATCGTCGTCGGCCCGGAGCTTAAGCTGCACCAGTGCGGTCTCCCGAAGGCGATGGCGCTGGAGCTCTTCAAGCCGTTCATCATCCACAAGCTCGTCGACAAGGGCATCGCAGAGACGGTGAAGCGCGCCAAGAAGATCGTGGAGCGCGAGTCCTCCGAGGTCTTCGAGATCCTCGAGGAGATCATCCGCGACCACCCGGTGCTCCTGAACCGCGCCCCGACGCTCCACCGCCTCGGCATCCAGGCGTTCGAGCCGGTGCTGGTCGAGGGGAAGGCGATCCGAATCCACCCGCTCGTCTGCGCGGCGTTCAACGCCGACTTCGACGGCGACCAGATGGCCGTGCACGTGCCGCTCTCGTATGAGGCGCAGCTCGAGGCGCGCGTCCTGATGCTCTCGTCGAACAACATCCTCAAGCCGTCCGACGGCCGCCCGGTCGCCGAGCCGTCGCAGGACATCGTCCTCGGCTGCTACGTCGCCACCAAGGCCCCGGTGGGCTTCGACGCGCTGCTCAAGGACGCGAAGGCGCAGGCCAAGCTCCGGACCTTCGGCGCCGCGTCGGAGGTCGAGATGGCGCTGGCCCTCGGCCAGCTCCAGATCCATTCGGCGGTCCGGTACCGTGCACGCACGCCCGAGGGGGGGCACGCGTGGGCGATCACCACCGCCGGCCGTGTGCTGTTCGACGGCATCGTCCCGCCGGAGCTCCCGTTCCAGAACCGGGAGATGAAGAAGAAGGTCCTCGGCGAGCTCGTCTTCGAGTCGTACCGCAAGGCCGGCCTCGCGGGCACCGTCGCGTTCCTGGACCGCTTGAAGGAGTTCGGCTTCCGGAACGCCACCCGCGGCGGCGTCTCGATTGCCATCGAGGACCTCGAGATCCCGGCCGAGAAGGAGACGCTCCTCGAGGAGGCCACGGCGCGCGTCGCGCGGTTCCAGAAGGCGTACCAGACGGGCAACATCACGAACGGCGAGCGGTACAACAAGGTGATCGACACCTGGACGCACGCCAACAACGACATCGCCGACGCGATGGTGAAGCGGATGCGGGAGTCCCAGCAGGGCTTCAACACCGTGTTCATGATGTTCGACTCCGGCTCCCGCGGCTCGCGCGACCAGATCCGTCAGCTGGCGGGGATGCGCGGCCTGATGGCCAAGCCGCAGAAGAAGCTCACCGGCGGCATCGGTGAGATCATCGAGAACCCCATCAAGTCGAACTTCCGTGAGGGTCTCTCCGTCCTCGAGTACTTCTCGTCGACCCACGGCGCCCGCAAGGGCCTCGCGGACACCGCGCTGAAGACCGCGGACGCCGGGTACCTCACGCGCCGCCTCTGCGACGTCGCGCAGGATGTGACGATCACCGAGGAGGATTGCGGCACGGTGATGGGCCTCGACATCGGGGCGCTGAAGGAAGGCGAGGACATCATCGAGCCGCTCGCCGAGCGCCTCACCGGCATCGTCGCGGCCGAGGATGTCGTTGACCCGCAGCTGCTGGACGAGGCGGGGCGCCCGCAGCTCCTCGTCGAGGCCGGCCAGATGATGTCGGAGGAGGTCGCCCTCGCGATCGAGGAGGCGGGGATCGAGACCGTCAAGATCCGCTCCGTGCTCACCTGCGAGGCCAAGCGCGGCCTCTGCCGGATGTGCTACGGCCGCAACCTCGCCACGATGGCGATGGTCGACATCGGCGAGGCGGTCGGCATCATCGCCGCGCAGTCGATCGGCGAGCCGGGCACGCAGCTCACGCTCCGCACCTTCCACATCGGCGGCACGGCGGCCCGTATCGCCGAGCAGACGGCCCGCAAGTCGAAGGTGGCCGGCGTCGTCGAGTTCAGCGACCGTCTCATCGCGGTCACCGATCCCGAGGGGCAGCGCATCGTCACCTCGTACGAGGGGGAGCTCTCAGTCCGCGCCTCCGCGGACCGGAACGCCCCGGTCATCGCTCGCCTCGCGGTGCCGCTCGGCGCCGTCCTGATGGTCAAGGACGGGGAGACGGTCGCCAAGGAGCAGGTGATCTTCACGTGGGACCCGTACACCAACCCCATCATCGCCGACGTCGCCGGCGAGGTCCGCTTCGTCGACCTCGTCGAGGGCGAGACGGTCTCCGAGGAGCTCGATGAGCTCACCGGCCTCCGGCAGCGCGTCGTCATCGAGGACCGGGAGAAGAAGCTCCACCCGCACATCGAGATCTGGCAGACCAAGGGCGGGAAGGAGAAGAAGGTCCGCGACTTCGTCATCCCGGTGGGCGCCCAGCTCATCATCGAGGACGGGGCCGCCGTGGCCGCCGGCCAGACGATTGCCAAGATCTCGCGTGAGGCGTACAAGACGCGTGATATCACCGGCGGCCTTCCGCGCGTCGCCGAGCTCTTCGAGGCGCGCAAGCCGAAGGATCCGTCCACCATCTCCGAGATCGACGGCGTCGTCCGCTTCGGCGACATCAAGCGCGGCAAGCGCGAGATTTTCGTCCAGCCGGTCGATCTCAACGGCTCGGTCGACGAGTCGCAGCAGCCGCAGCTCTACGAGGTGGCCTCCGGCAAGCATCTCCGCGTGCACGAGGGTGACCGCGTGCGCGCCGGCGACCGCCTGAGCGAGGGGCCTGTCAACCCGCACGATATCCTGCGGATCAAGGGCCCGCGTGCCGTCCAGGAATACCTCCTGAACGAGGTGCAGGAGGTCTATCGCCTGCAGGGCGTGAAGATCAGCGACAAGCACATCGGCGTCATCGTCCGGCAGATGCTCCAGAAGGTCCGCGTCGCGGAGCCGGGGGACACCGAATTC
The DNA here is from genome assembly GCA_049428925.1 of Gemmatimonadaceae bacterium. Taxonomy (GTDB): domain Bacteria; phylum Gemmatimonadota; class Gemmatimonadetes; order Gemmatimonadales; family Gemmatimonadaceae; genus Pseudogemmatithrix. Next base: position 203 of record JBMTAR010000208.1, on the reverse strand, counting down.
CTCGAGGGCGAGAACGTCGACAAGGCGGTCTTCCGCGACGCCAACGACAAGGTCAAGAAGAAGAAGGAGAAGCCGGCGCAGTCCGAGCCGCTCCTCCTCGGCATCACGAAGGCCTCCCTCACGACCCAGTCGTTCATCTCGGCGGCGTCGTTCCAGGAGACCACCCGCGTGCTCACCGATGCGGCGATCCGCGGAGCCAAGGA
>JBMTAR010000207.1:0-3770 GCA_049428925.1 Gemmatimonadaceae bacterium | reverse complement strand
GCGAGCGGCTGCTGCGTGACGAGGCTGTACGGGCCGATGCTGCGGGCGTGGATCTTGTCGTCCACGAGGTGGCTGAGCTTGAGCATGTACACCTCGCCGACGGTGACGGGATTGGCAAAGCCCTCCCCGGTCCGGCCGTCGCGCAGCCGCACCTTGCCGCCCGGCAGCAGGCCGCCGGCGCGGATGAGCTCGACCGCCGCCGCGTCGACGTCAGCGTCGCTCTTCTTGCCGAGCATCGCCGCGAGCGCGGGGTGTCCCATCGCCTCGAGGAGCGCCGCCGCGTCGAGCGCCGCACGCTTCTCGAGCTCCTTCAGTGCCTTCTTGAGCTCGGCCTTGGCGGCGGCGGATGCGCCCTCCGCGGCGAGCTCGACCTCGTGGTGCGCGATGGCGTGGCTGGTGGCCTCCGCCTCACGCGCCGCGAGCTCCTTCGCCGCGGCGACGAGATAGTCGAACACCCGCCCGCCGAGCGCCTTCGCCTCGGCGCTCATCCCACGACCCGAGAGATCGTTGAGCGAGGCGTCGTGCAGCAGCTCGACCTTCTCCCCCTCCTCCGGCGTCGGCCGCAGGTCGTCGAGGACGGCGCGCAGCTCGTCCGGCGTCGGCGCGGGCGTCGGCGCGGCGAGCCGCAGCGAGCCGCGGACCCACTCGAGGCCGGCGAGACGCAGGCTGAGCCCGATCTCACGCTCGCTCGCGCCCTGGAAGACCGGCGTCTTCGCGTAGAAGCCGAGGATCTTCGCGGCCCACCCGAGGTGGGTCTCGAGGATCTGCCCCACGTTCATGCGCGACGGCACGCCGAGCGGGTTGAGGACGATGTCGACCGGACGGCCGTCGGGGAGGAACGGCATGTCCTCCTCGGGCACGATGCGGGCGACGATACCCTTGTTGCCGTGGCGGCCGGCCATCTTGTCGCCCACCGAGACCTTCCGCTTCTCGGCGAGGTAGACCTTGACCAGCTGGAGCACGCCCGGCGGGAGCTCGTCGGGCTGCAGGATGCGGTCGATCCGCTCCTCCGCGCGCTCCTCGATCTTCGCCTTCACCGCGTCCGCCGCGTCGATGATCGCGCGGATGGCGGCGTTCGCCTTCTTGTCCTCGACCCGGAACGTCTTCAGGTCGAGCGTGATGAGCCGCAGGTCGCGGAGCATCGCCTCGGTCAGGACGGTCCCCGGGGCGATCGCCTCCTCGACCGTGCCGCTCTGCAGCGCGAGCGCGACCTTCTCCCCGACGAGGAGGGTCTTGATCTCCGCGTCGCGCGCGTCGTTCACGCGCACCTTCTCCTCGCCCTCGAGCCGGCGCACCTCGCCGATGCGCTCGCCGCGGTCCTTCTCGACCACCGCGTCCTCGACCCGCGAGAAGATCTTCACGTCGATGACCACGCCCTCGACGCCCGGCGGCACCTTGAGCGAGGAGTCCTTTACGTCCTTCGCCTTCTCGCCGAAAATGGCGGTCAGCAGCTTCTCCTCGGGGGAGAGCTCCGTCTCGCCCTTCGGCGTGATCTTGCCGACGAGGATGTCGCCCGGACGCACGTGCGCGCCGATGCGGACGATGCCCCGCTCGTCGAGGTCGAGGAGCGCGTCCTCGGAGACGTTCGGGACCTCACGCGTGATCTCCTCCTGGCCGCGCTTGGTGTCGCGGACATGGAGCTCGTGCTCCTGGATGTGGATCGACGAGTAGACGTCGTCCTTGACCAGGCGCTCCGAGAGGACGATCGCGTCCTCGAAGTTGTGGCCATACCACGGCATGAAGGCAACGGTCACGTTCGAGCCGAGCGCGAGCTGGCCGAACTGCGTGCCCGAGCCGTCGGCGAGGACCTCGCCCGCCTTCACCTTCTGCCCGACGGCGACGAGCGGCCGCTGGTTGAGGGCGGTGTCCTGGTTGGTGCGGAGGTACTTCCGGAGCTTGTACCGGTCCTGCTGGTAGAGGCCGGCGAGCGGCGTCTCCCCGTCCCGGGCGCGCCCGCGACCCGCGTCGACGACGATCTCGTCGGCGGTCACGCGCATCACGACGCCGGCGCGCTTCGCGATCACCACCGCGCCGGAGTCGACCGCGACCTTCTCCTCCAGCCCGGTGCCGACGAACGGCGTCTGCGGGTTGAGGAGCGGCACGGCCTGCCGCTGCATGTTCGAGCCCATCAGCGCGCGGTTCGCGTCGTCGTGCTCCAGGAACGGGATGAGCGCCGCCGCGATCGAGACGAGCTGCTCGGGGGCGACGTCCATGTAATCGATGCGCGACGGCGGGAGGAGCGGCACGTCGGCCTGCTGACGGCAGAGCACCAGCTCATCCATGAAGCTGCCGTCGGGGTTGAGCCGCGCGTTCGCCTGCGCGATGACGGCGTGCTCCTCGCGCGTGGCGTCGAGCCACGCGATCTCGTTCGTGACCTTCCCGCCCTTCACGACGCGGTACGGGGTCTCGACAAAGCCGAGGTCGTTCACCCGCGCGAAGCAGGCGAGCGACGTGATGAGGCCGATGTTCGGGCCTTCCGGCGTCTCGATGGGGCACATCCGGCCGTAGTGCGAGAAGTGCACGTCGCGGACCTCGAAGCCCGCGCGCTCGCGGGTGAGGCCGCCCGGGCCGAGGGCCGAGAGGCGCCGCTTGTGGGTCAGCTCGGCGAGCGGGTTCGTCTGGTCCATGAACTGCGAGAGCTGCGACGACCCGAAGAACGCCTGGATGACCGCTGAGACGGTGCGGGCGTTCACGAGGTCGTCGAGCGAGATCTTCTCGCTGTCCTGGTTGATCCCCATCCGCTCCTTGACCAGCCGCGCCATGCGCGAGAGGCCGACGGAGAACTGGTTCGCGATCAGCTCGCCGACCGAGCGGATGCGCCGGTTGCCGAGATGGTCGATGTCGTCGATTCCGCCGCGCCCCTCGTGGAGTTCCACGAGGTGCCGCACGATCGAGACGAAGTCCTCGGTGGTGAGCACGGTCTGGCTTGCCGGGGTCCGGAGCCCGAGGCGCTGATTGATCTTGTACCGGCCCACGCGACCGAGGTCGTAGCGCTTCGGCGAGAAGAAGAGCCGCTCGAGCGCCTGCTTGGCCGTCTCCTTGTTCGGCGCGTCGCCGGGCCGGAGGAGCGAGTAGATCTGGCGCAGCGCCTCATCCTCGGACTTGGTGGGGTCCTTGGCGAGGGTGTTGCGGACGAGCATGCTCTCGGCACGGCCCGACGCGACGAAGCAGCTCACGCGAGCGATCTCCGCCTTGCGGAGGCGCTTGACGAGCGTGACGGAGAGGTTCTGGCCCGCCTCGGCGAGCACCTCGCCCGTCTCGGCGTCGGTGACGTCCATCGCGAGCACGCGGGGCGTCGGGCGCTCCTCACGCTCGAAGGCGTCGAGCTCGTCACGGAGATCGACGGCCTGGTACGAGGCGAAGACCTTGATGCGGTCGACCTTCTGCCGGCGGAGGCGCTGGAAGACCTCCTCGGTCAGCTCGTCGCCCTCCTTCACGAGGAGGACCGCCTCGGCGCGCTCGCGCTCGGCGCGGGCCTTCTTCGTCTTGGCCTTCGGCGCGTCCTCGGCCGTCGCCTCGCCCGGGAGCTCCACGGCCTCGGCGATGATCGCCCCGATCACCTCGCGGTCACGCCCCTCCTTCCGCTTGGTGAGGTCGAGCTCGCGGACGCCGAAGAAGAGCCGGTAGATGTCGGCGTTCGTCCCGTAGCCCAGGGCGCGCAGGAGCGCGGTGGCCGGGAACTTCTTCTTCTTGTCGATGTGGACGTAGACGACGTCGTGGATGTCGACGGTGAACTCGACCCACGAGCCGCGGAACGGGATGATGCGCGA
>JBMTAR010000206.1:0-3792 GCA_049428925.1 Gemmatimonadaceae bacterium | reverse complement strand
GAATCTGTGCGCTAACTTCCCCGCGTGCCACGGACCGCCGCCCCGCTCACTCGCCAGGCCGAGGATTACCTCAAGGCGATCCACGCGCTCGAGCACAGCCGCGCGCCGGCTGGGACCAATGACATCGCGGCTCGCCTCGGGATCGCCGCGCCGAGCGTGAGTGGGATGCTCCGTCGGCTGGCGCGCCTCGGCCTCGTGAAGGTGGAGCGCTATCGGGGCGCCCGGCTGACCGCCGCCGGCCGGCGTGAGGCGCTCCTCCTCATCCGTCGCCACCGCGTCATCGAGACCTATCTGGTGGAGCGGCTCGGCTTCGTCGGGGACGAGGTGCACGAGGAGGCGGAACGGCTGGAGCACGCGGCGAGCGACCGATTGATCGCACGGATGGCCGATGCCCTCGGGCATCCGACGCTCGATCCGCACGGCCAGAAGATCCCCGAGCCGCGCACACCCCGCCGCTAGCGGGAACTTCTCGCGCGTCCGGGGCATACGTCGGGGAGTCGCCACATACCGATGCGCCCCTCCCCCCACACGATCCTCGCCGGTTGTCTGATCGGCGCGCTGGTGCTGCCGGTCCTCCGACCCGCCGCCCTCCTTGCGCAGGCGTCGCGCCCGGGTGAGCCCGCGCACCGCACCATCGCCATCGACGAACGCCTCGCCGAGGCGACAGGCCTCGCGGTGGGAGATACCGTCCGCCTCGCCGCCGTCGCCGGAGCCACGGGTGAGCTCGTGCGCATCGCTGCCATCACGCGGCGCGGAGCGGATCCGAGCGAAGTCGCGCGCAACGAGTACAAGGTCCGTCTGCATCTCGATCACCTGCAGGCGCTGACGGGCAGCGGTGACCGCGTCGGCCGCTTCGCCGTCCGCTCCCGCATCGACGGCACCGCCGACCCGACTGATGCCTCCGACCGACTGGCGGACGCCATCAATCAGGTCGCGTTCGGGTTCCGGGCCTACCCGGCGCGCGCCGTCGCGGTGGAGACGTCGTCCACCTTCCGCGTCGTCAACCGCTTCCACCGGGCGATCGGCGTGATCACGATCGTCGCGAGCGCGATCTTCCTCCTCTGCATCACCCTCCTCAAGGTCGATGAACGGCGTCGCGACGTCGGGGCGCTCCGCCTGATCGGCTGCTCGCGTGCGACGGTGCTCCGCGCCATCGTCCTCGAGGCGACGCTCGTCGCGCTCGCGGGGAGCGTCCTCGGTGCCGTGCTCGGCTGGGGGGCGTCCAGCATCGTCAACTGGTACTACCAAGGCGTCTACCAGACACCGCTTCGGTTCACGCTCGTGACGCCAGGGATCGTCGCGTTCGCGGTGGGGCTCTCCCTCGTGCTCGGTGTCGTGAGCGGGCTCGTCGCGGGGCGACGGCTCGTGCGCACCGCGCCCCTCACCCTGGTCGGGCGATGAGCGGGAGCGGACGATGATCACGCGGCTGGCCCTCGCGGCGCTGCTCCGCCGCCGCGCACGCACCGCGCTCACCATCGCAGGGGTCGCCGTCGCGGCCGCGATGCTCCTCGACATGGTGATGCTCGGCTCCGGGATGCGGGAGAGCTTCCGTGGCTTCATCGACCAGCAGGGGTTCCAGCTTCGGCTGACGCCGCGCGGGACGATGCCGTTCGACTCCGAGGCCACAGTCGGCGGGGCAGCGGCACTGGTCTCCGCCCTGCGCGCCGATCCCGATGTCGCGCGCGTGGGCCCGGTCCTCGGCGGCAAGCACTTCATCGCCACCGACTCCGGGATGGTCGCCGGCTTCCTCCTCGGCATCGATCCAGCGGCACAGGGGGATTACCAGCTTGAGGCGGGACGCGATCTCGCGTCCGCCGACGAGATGGTCGTGAGCGCCGCGTGGCTCGCCGCGACGGGACGCCGGCTCGGCGACACCGTGCGTGTGGCCGGCGGATACGACCCGCAGCTGCGCCGCACCACCGGGGAGCGCCTCGTGCGCGTCGTGGGGCGCGGCCGTTTCCAGATGCTCGCCGCGACCGACCGGGCCGCCGCCGTGCCGCTGGCCACCGCACAGGCGATGGGCGGGGCCGACCGCGCCGATCGCGTCTCGGTGCTCCTCGTCGAGACCCGCGCGGGCGCGGACGCCGAGGCGCTCGCCCGGCGCATCGAGTCGGGGGAGCCACGACTCACGGCGCTCTCCACCGAGGCCGCGCTCAAGTTCGTCGACGAACGCCTCGGCTACTTCCGCCAGCTCGCCTTCATCCTCGCCTCCGTCTCGCTCGCCGTCGGCTTCCTCCTCGTCACCACCCTCGTGACCGTCTCCGTGAACGAGCGCATCGGCGAGATCGCCGTGATGCGCGCCATCGGCGTGGCGCGCGCGCGCATCGTCGCGCAGATCGTCCTCGAGGGCGTCGCGCTCTCCGTCACCGGCGCGACGCTCGGCCTTGGGCTCGGGCTCGTCACCGCGCGGTGGCTCAACGGCATCCTCGCCACCTTCCCGGGGCTGCCGGCGGCATTCGACTTCTTCCGCTTCGAGCCGATCGCGGCCGTACGTGCGCTCGGGCTCCTCGTCGTGTGCGGGATCGCCGCGGGCATCTGGCCCGCCTGGCGCGCCGCCACGCTCCCCATCGCCACCACCCTCCGGGAGGAGGCCGTCGCATGACTGCTGCCACACCCGTGCTGCGCGCGGAGGGGATCCGCCGCGCCTATCCCCTCGCCGGCCGATTGGTCGAGGCGGTGCGCGGTCTTTCGCTTGAGGTGTTGGCCGGCGAATGGGTCGCGGTGGTTGGGCCCAGCGGCTGCGGCAAATCGACCCTGCTCAATCTCCTCGGGGCGATCGACCGGCCCACGGCGGGCCGCGTCGTGATCGCGGGCCGCGACGTCTCCGCGCTCGGCGACACGGAGGCCACGCGCTTTCGGCTCACCGGCGTGGGCTTCGTCTTCCAGCGCTTCTACCTGATGCCGACGCTGACCGCCGCCGAGAACGTCGAGCTCCCGATGGCGGAGGCGCGGATGCCGCGGGCCGCGCGGGAGGCGCGCGCGCGCGAGCTCCTCGCCTATGTGGGCCTCGAGGGGCGCGCGGACCATCGCCCCTTTCAGCTGTCGGGGGGCGAGCAGCAGCGCGTCGCCATCGCCCGCGCCCTCGCCAACCGCCCCGCGCTCCTGCTCGCCGACGAACCCACCGGGGAGCTCGATGCGCGCACCGGCGCGGAGATGATCGCGCTCTTCGACCGACTCAATCGCGACGGCACGACGATCGTCACCGTGACGCACGATGAGGAGCTCGCGCAGGCCGCGCGTCGCGTCGTGCATATGCGCGACGGCATCGTCGTGGACGATATCGTGCGTCGGCCGCTCGGACCCGTCGCGTGATCTGGCGGCTCGCCCTCCGCGGTCTCCTCGACCGCCCCTGGCGCTCGGCCTTCCTGCTGGGCGGCTTCGGGCTCGGCGTCGGCGTGATGATCACCCTCCTCGCGATCGGGGAGGCGATGGTCGCCCAGTCACTCGACGAGAAGCTGGTGGGTGGCGGCGACGTCACGGTACTTCCCGAAGGGCTCGATCTCGAGGTGATGAAGACGGGCGGGGTCGGCGGGATGTTCGTCTCCGTCGCCAATGCCCGCTTCGTGCATCGGCAGCTGCTCGCGTCGCCGCGGCTCGCGTCACGCGTGACTGCCGTCGCCCCGCAGACCGATGGGGTGCTCCTGTATGTGCGCCATGCGGGTGTCGAGCATCCCGTGCGCGCGCTGGGGGAGCTCCCGTCTGCGACCGTTGCCGTCGGTGCCGGTCCCCAGGTGGTCGCGGGCGCGTGGACGGACGACGATGCCGACCGCCGCTGGCTCGCGCCCACGGCGG
>JBMTAR010000205.1:0-3819 GCA_049428925.1 Gemmatimonadaceae bacterium | reverse complement strand
ACACCGGGGAGCTGATCCTCGCGAAGGACGGCTTGGAGATCGACGTGCCGTTCCGCGATGCACATCCTGCCGCCTAGCCCCGTGTCCTCCGCCTCGACGCCCGCCGCGGGCAGCCCGCTCAGTGCCGTGACCTTCGGGATGGTCTCGGCGATTAACACGCTTGGCTTCGGCTTCGCGATCATGGCGCTGATGTTCAACGGCCCCACCGCGTCGGGATACGGGATGGGGGTCGGTGTCTGGGTCCTCAGCAACGCCATCCTCGCGCTCTACACGGCGTGGCGCGACCAGTTGCCGGGCGCGGTCGGCATCGTGCAGGAGGCGGGGATCCCCCTGATCGCCGGGGCGATGACCGCTGCGGCCGCGTCGATGACCGCCGCACCTGACGTGCGCGTCGCGACGGTCCTCGCCATCCTCGGCACATCCACGCTTCTCACCGGCATCCTGCTCATCGTCGTTGGCCAGCTACGCCTGGGTGGCCTCGTCCGGTTCGTGCCGTACCCGGTGATCGCCGCCTTCCTCGCGGGCGCGGGATTCCTCCTGCTCCGCGCCGGCCTCTCGCGCGTGCTCGGCGCCGACACGCCGTTGGAGATGCTGCGGGCCTTCGGGGAACCGCAGATCCTCGCCCGCGCGCTCCCCGGCATCGCATTCGCCATCACGCTCTCGCTCGGCACGCGCCGCATCGCGCATCCGCTGGTCGTGCCAGGGGCAATCTTCCTTGCGGCCGGCATCTTCTACGCCGTCACGGCCGGCGCCGGCCTGAGCGATGCGGAGATCCGAGCCCTCGGCTGGCTACCCGCGGCCGCGCCCGCCGGTCGGGCGGTCGCGTTCCCCACCCCGGCGATGCTCCCGCTCGTCGACTGGAGCGTCGTCAGCACCGCGCTACCGTTGATGGCCTCCGCCGCCGTCCTCACGCTTATCGGCCTCCTCCTCAATACGAGCGGACTCGAGCTCGCCCTCGGCGTGGAGCTCGACCCGAACCGCGCGCTCCGATCCACCGGGCTCGCGAACCTGCTCACCGGCGCGATCGGCGGGATGAGTGGACACGTCGCCGTGTCGGGCACCCTGCTCGCCGACCGTATGGGAGTGCGGGGACGCGCCGCGGGGCTGGCTCGCGCCGCTGCGCTCATCGCCTTCCTCGCCGTCGCCGGCACGCTCGTCTCGGCGATGCCGGTGTTCGTGACGGGCGGCCTCGTCACGTATCTCGGTGTCGAACTGTTCTATGCGTGGGCCGTTGTGTCGCGACAGAGGCTCCCCCTCGCGGAGTGGGCGATCATCCCGCTCATCCTGCTCGTGATCGTAATGGTCGGCTTCCTCGCCGGGATCGGTGTGGGGCTGCTGGTGGCGGTCGTGATGTTCGCCTACACCTACTCACGACTTCCGGTGGTGCGCTTCAGCGCGAGCGGTCGCGACCTCCGCAGCACGGTGGACCGCTCCGCCGCGGCGACGGCCCACCTCGATGAGCTGGGACGGACGATCGAGGTGATGCACCTGCAAGGGTTCCTCTTCTTCGGGACGGCGGAACGCGTGGTCGACCAGGTGCGTGCCCGACTCGGCGCGACGGACCAACCGGCGCTCCGACATCTCGTCCTCGACTTCCGTCACGTGAGCGGAGTCGATTCCGCCGCGACGGCGTGTTTTATGAAGCTCCGCAAGCTGACCGACGCAAAGGGCGTCGAGGTGGCGTACGCCGAGGTCCCGCCGTCGCTGGCCGAGCAGTTCCGACGGGCCGGGCTCACCTTCGATCCCGCCGGGCCGCTCACGCTGCAGCCGGACGTGAACGCGGCGCTCGAGCGGTGTGAAGCAGCCCTCCTCGCCGACCTCGCGACGGACGACGCCGCGCAGCCCTTCCGGGAGCAGCTCGTCGCGCAGCTGGGGGAGAGCCCCTGGATCGACCCGTTGATCGCCGCGATGGAGCGCGTGGTGGTGCCGTCGGACGCGTATGTGATCCGAGCAGGAGACACGGCCCGCGACGTCTTTCTCGTCGAGCGTGGCACGCTCGCGGTGCAGGTCACCGGAGCCGACGGCACGCCCCTCCGCCTGCGGACGATGACCGCCGGCGCGATCGTCGGCGAGGTCGCGCTCTACACGCGCCAACCGCGCGGCGCCGATGTGCTGGCGGTGGAGGAGACGGTCGTGCATCGACTCTCCGCCGACGCGCTCGCCCGGCTCGAACAGGAGACCCAGGAGTCGGCCGTGCTGTTGCACCGGCTGGTCGCCACGCATCTCTCGGGCAAGCTCACCGTCGCGAACCGGCTGCTCAAGCGCGCCCGACTCTGACCGCGCGACGTCGGGCCGGCGAGGTCCCGCTCAGGCCGGGTCGCTGAGCCCCAGAAGCCCGGGCGCCTGCCTCCACCGCGCGTCACTGGCGGCCCAGAATGGCGGCCGTTCACCGGCGACGATCTCCTCGAGGATGACGAGCGCGTCGGTCGCGCCCAGGTCCGGTGCACCGTCCCCGCCGCGCGCTGTGCGGAGGTGCCGCTCGAGCCCGGCCCGCGCTAGCGACAGCGTCTCGCGGGCGATGGCGCGGAGCGGCCAATCGTCGACGACGGCGTCGAGCGCGTCACGACACGCCGCCGCTCGAAGCGCCACGCGATCGACTCCCGTCTCGCCGTCACGGAGCAGATCGAGACACCGACGCCGCGCCTCGACGTCGTAGAAGAGCCCGGTCGCGAGCGCCGGGAGCGCTGAAAGCGCCTCGGGTGGCACCGTGTCGCATTGCCTGAGCTCGAGCTGACGCCGCATACGCACGTCGGTGTAGAGGGTCGAGACGTGCAGTTCCCAATCGGCGACGGTCGCGCGCCGCCCGTGGTACCCGTGCTCGACGTACTCACGGAAGGTGAGCGGACGGTCGAGCGGCAGATACCGCGGGGCGCCGTCGGCGCGCGCCTCGGCGAGGAAGAGCAGCGGGACCTCCCACGCCCACGCGACGAGGTCGTCGAGCGTGGTGGACCGCTCGAAGACGAGGGACGGGGCCCCGCAGCGCGTGGGGTCGACGTCGGGCCAGATGCTCGCCCGATGGGAGCGGCGTCCCACCGCCACACCGCGCGCCACCGGGGAGTTGGCGAACAGGGCGATGAGCACCGGTGTCAGCAGATGCCCCAGACGCACCATCTCCACGCAGTCCGCCGCGTCGATGAAATCGAGATTCACCTGCACGGCGCAGGTGAAATCGAGCATCGCCACGCCGGTCGTCCCGCGTGAGGGGAAGATCCGGCGCATCACGGCGAAGCGTTCACGCGGCATCTCTGGGGTGCTGGGCAGATGCTCAACCGGATTGTAGCCGACCCACGCGAAGCGGACGCCGAGATCACCACTCACGTCCGCGAGCTCCGCACGGTGCCGCGAGAGTTCGGCGCGCATCGCGCCAACGGTGGCGTGCGGCGCGCCCGAGAACTCGAGCTGCCCCGCCGCCTCGAGGGAGATCGACGCATCGCCGCGCGACAGGGCAACCGGACCGCCGGCCTCCAGGATGGGGGTCCACCCGTGCCGGGCGACGAGCCGCTCGAGCAACGTGCGGATGCTGACCGCTCCGTCGTACGGCAGGAGACGACCATCCGGCCCCACGGCGAGTCGCTCGTACTCCGCACCGATCACGCGATGCGCCGGGTCGGTGGCGCCGGCGGCCACCCAGGCCACGCACTGCGCGACGCTCGTCACCTCGGGGGAGGGACCGGTCCGCGGGACGGTGGACACGCTACCTCCGCACGACCTCGGCCACGCCGGCGATCAACCGCTCGATCTCCTCATCCGTGGTGTAGCACGCCGCCCCGGCGCGGACGAGCCCGTCCTCGGCGCGCCCGAGGAGCTCCACGATGGTCG
>JBMTAR010000204.1:0-3832 GCA_049428925.1 Gemmatimonadaceae bacterium | reverse complement strand
ACGCCGGGGAGCCTCCCCGGCACGAGCGACTCGCCTTACTCGGCGCTCTCGGTCGGAGCCTCGTCGCCCTCGGCCGCACCCCCCTTCAAACGGGCGGCGATCGCCTCAGGGTTCGCGCGCCGACGACGCGGACGCGCGCCACCACGGCCGGCACCGCCACGACGACGATCGTCGCCGCTCTCACGCTCGGTGCCGCGCTCTGACGACCAGGTGGTCGCCTCGCCCGGCTCCTCGACCTCGGGGCGGGTCGGCGCCTCACGGCGCGCCTGCTCGATCGCATCGGAGATGGCGCGGGTGATCAGCTCCACCGAGCGGATCGCGTCGTCGTTGCCGGCGATCGGGACCGTGATGAGATCGGGGTCGGAGTTGGTGTCGCAGATGGCGATGATCGGGATGCCGAGCTTGTTCGCCTCGTCGACCGCGATGCGCTCCTTCTTGGCGTCGATGACGAAGAGGAGGCCCGGGAGCCGGCCCATCGCCTTGATGCCGGAGAGGTTCTTCAGGAGCTTGTCGCGCTGACGGGTCATCATCAGCTGCTCCTTCTTGGTGTAGTTCTCGAACGACCCACCCGCCTCGGAGCCCGCCTCGAGCTCCTTGAGCTTGCGGATCTGCTTCTTGACCGTGGCGAAGTTGGTCAGGAGGCCGCCGAGCCAGCGCTCGGTCACATGCATGGCTCCGCTGCGATCGGCCTGCTCAGAGACGATCTGCGCGAGCTGCTGCTTGGTGCAGACGAAGAGGACGTTCTCGCCGCGGAGGACGATCTCACGCGCGAGCTGCTGCGCGAGGGCGAGCTGCTGCTGCGTCTTCTGGAGGTCGATGATGTGGATCCCGTTCCGCTCCGCGAAGATGAACCGGCGCATCTTCGGGTTCCAGCGGCGGGTCTGGTGGCCGAAATGCACACCGGCCTTGAGGAGCTCTTCGAGCGTGGGCTGCGACATACGGAGGATTCCTGTGGAGCGGAGGGTTGGTCGTCGCCCCGCGTCGGCACCGATCGCGACCGCCCCGGGTGGGACGGCACCGCCGATCGGCTCAGCGGAGCTGTGGGATGGCCTGTCTCGACCGATGGCACCGCGGCAGCGTCCGCCGCCGCGGCCCATCGACCGTCCGGCTTAGCGCTTGCTGAACTGGAAGCGCTTGCGGGCCTTCGGGCGGCCCGGCTTCTTGCGCTCCACGGCGCGCGCGTCGCGCGTCAGGAGCCCGAGCTCACGCAGCTTGCGCCGGTGGGTCTCGTCGATCTTCACGAGCGCACGGGAGATCGCGAGGCGGAGCGCCCCGGCCTGCCCGTTCTGCCCGCCGCCCGTCAGGTTCGCCTGGACGTCGAAGCTGCCGAGCGTGTCGGTCGCGGTGAAGGGCTGCTGGATCGCCGTCACGAGCGCCGGACGCGGGAAGTAGTCGCCGAGCGTCCGCCCGTTGAGATCCCACTTCCCGGTGCCTGGGGTGAGGTACACGCGGCAGACGGCCTCCTTGCGGCGGCCAATCGTATGGGTGCTGTTCGTCGCGGCCATTTACTTCGCCTCCGCCGTGGGGAAGGTCAGGGTCTCGGGCTGCTGCGCGCCGTGCGGATGCGTCGCCCCGGCATACACGCGGAGCTTGAGTCGCAGCTTCTGCCGGCCGAGGGCCGTCTTCGGGAGCATACCATACACCGCCTTCTCGATCACCCGCTCCGGGTGCTTCGCGATCATCGTCGCGAACGGCGTGTAGCGCTCGTGGCCCATGTAGCCGGTGTGGCGGAAGTAGTTCTTCTGCTCCGCCTTCCGCCCGGTCACCTTGACCTTCTCGGCGTTGATGACGATGACGTTGTCGCCCGTGTCCATATGGGGCGTGAACGTCGGCTTGTGCTTGCCGCGGATGATCCGCGCGATCTCGGTCGCGAGGCGACCAAGCACCATCCCCTCGGCATCGACGACAAACCACTTGTGCTCGATGTCGGCCGGGGTGGCCGTGAACGTGCTGCGCATGCGAGGTCCAGCTGGAGAGGTCCTGCGCCTCACCGGTGCGGAATGCAACCCGGGTCTCGGCCGCCGCGAGGGCGTTTTTGGGCAGACTCGAAGAATAGGGGCTAAGTCGTGCCAGGTCAACGGGTCAGGCCCCGTCGACCTCCGGTGCGTCGAGGGCCACCAGGACCGTCCCCTTCTCCACCGCCGCCCCAGGCTGGACCGCCACCGACCGCACGACCCCCGCGGCCGTCGCCCGCAGTTCGTTCTCCATCTTCATCGCCTCCATCACGACGAGTGGCTGCCCCGCGGCGACCACATCGCCCGGCCTCACGTGCACCCGCACAATCAGGCCGGGCATCGGTGCGATGAGCGGCGTCGGACCCGTCGGACGCGCCGTCGCCCGCATCAGCGCCTGGATGGCACGGCGTCGCGCATCGAGCGCTTCCACCGGCACGGACCACCCCGCGCTCCCGATGGTGTAGGTGCCCCGCGCGTCACGTGGGGACACCCGCAGGGGGTGCCGTGTCCCGTCGAGCGTGAGCACCACACGTCCCGACGCCAAGTCCCCCTCAATCGAGGCCTCGACGATCTCCCCATCCACCTGCACCTCGGTGCCGTCGACCTCGACGACGACCTCGCCACCCGCGACCGTCACCACGTACCGCACATCCCCTCCCGGATTTGCCCCACCGATGGGCCCTCGGACCGGCGCGTCACGCCGGCTCCAGCACGCAGACGGTCTCGACGTGGGCCGTCTGCGGGAACATGTCGAAGCACTCCAGCGATACCACCTGCCACCCGACGAGCCGACCGACGTCGCGCGCGAGGGTCGCGGGGTCGCAACTCACATAGACGATGCCTCGCGTCCCCGTGGGGCCACCCGGACGCGCCAGGCGGTCCGTGACGGTCGCGGCGACACCCGCCCGTGGCGGGTTGAGGACGACCACGTCAGCTGGGAGCGCCGAGGGGAGCGCCGCCCTGCCCGCGGCGGCGCCCGCCCGCGACGGCGCGGACAGGCGCTCCGCCGCGAAGGCCGCCGCCTCCGCATCCAGTTCGATCGCCGTCACGGCCACGCCAGCCGCCGCGAGCCGCGCGGCGGTCTCCCCCGCTCCACTGTACGCGTCCACCGCCGTCGTGGGGGCAAACGCGAGGGCGCGCGCGACGACCGTCTCGTGCAGCCAGGCGGCGACCTCCGCGTTTACCTGCGCGAACGACGCCGCGGGCACCGCCCGCGCCCGCCGGTCCGCCCCTCGGCGGACTATGTTGGCGGCTGCTCCTTTGCGCAGGTGCGCAAGCGCTTGCAGGACGCCGGACTGCGCCCGACCCGCCAGCGTTTGACCCTTGGCTGGCTGCTGTTCGCGCGGGGCGACAGGCATGTGACGGCCGAAAAGCTGTTTGATGAAGTGCGGGCAGCCAAAACCCCCATGTCGCTGGCGACCGTCTACAATACGCTCCACCAGTTCAGCCAGGCCGGATTGCTGCGCGAGATTGCCCTTTACGGCTCTACTGTCTGGTATGATACCAATACCGGCTCACATTATCATTTCTATGTAGCGGACCGGGATGAACTTGTTGATATCCCGGCAGAAATGGTCGCTGACCTGCCAATTCCGCCCGCCCCCGAGGGCATGGAAATCCTGGGGGCCGACCTTATCGTGCGGGTGCGTTCGCTGGCGTCGAAAGACTGATACCCGCCGTTACGGAAACAGGCGTTGCTTGGTCCATCCGCCTTCAGGTTTCGCCCTGCGGAAGACCACCCGGTCATGCAGGCGGAACGGTCTGTCATGCCAGAATTCGATTTCCAGGGGCCTGATCCGGTAACCGATCCAGTGGGGCGGACGCGGTACCTCGCCGAAGGGATAGCGCAGCGCCACCGATGCAATGGCCTTCTCAAA
>JBMTAR010000203.1:0-3834 GCA_049428925.1 Gemmatimonadaceae bacterium | reverse complement strand
TAGACGCGCGGCGTGACGAGGATCACGACATTCAGGAAACCGGCGGTCGAGATCGCGATCCCGACCGCGATGAGGCCCCGACCGAGGTCACCGACCGCGCGCCCCATCGCCTCCGCAGCCGGCGCACGGCTTGCCGCCAGCCCGTCGACGCCGAGCGCACGCAGATAGGCGAGGTTGGCCGAGAGATAGGCGACCGCCACGATCGACACACCGAGGACGAGGGCGCGCGGCAGGTCGCGGCGGGGGTCGACCATCTCCTCGGCGACGAAATTCGTCTGCTGCCAGCCACCGTAGGCGAAGAGGACGGGGACGAGCGCGGTCGCGAGGGCGCGCAGCGTGGCGACGGGGCCGTCGGGGGCGGCGGTGGTGGCCACCGCGAGCGTCGTGCCCTCGTACGCAGCCCCCCCGAGCCCCACGACCACCAGCATCGCGATGGCGGCGAGCTTCCCCACCGTGAAGAGGTTCTGCAGCAGGACGCCGGGGGCGATGCCCATCGCGTTCACGACGCTCACGCCCGCGATCAAGAGGAGCGCGAGCGGTTTCACGAGGGTGACCTGCACTCCGACCAGCAGCGCGAGGTAGCTCGCGCACGTCACGGCGACGGCGGCAATCGCCCCGCTCGCGATCGCGAGGAGGAGTGCCCACCCATAGAGGAAGGCGGGTAGCGGTCCGAACGCCTCACGCAGATAGGCGTAGCCCCCTCCAACCGCGGGGAGCCGTGCCCCGAGTTCGGCGAAGATGAACGCCCCAAGGATCGCGATCCCTGCCCCGCGCCCCCACGCGAGGAGCGTGAGGGGCCCGGTGCCCACGCGCTGCGCGACGACGGCGGGATTGAGGAAGACGCCGGAGCCGATGATGCCGCCCACCACCAGGAGCGTCGCAGACGGGAGCCCGAGACGACGCTCGTATCCCACAGGATCGGTCGACATCCTGAGGAAGATGCGCCCGCGCGGTCCGATGCGCATCTTCCGACGCGTGGATGCCACGGTGGCGGCACGATCGGAGCGAGACGACCGGATCGAGGAGGCCGGGGACGGATGCGGATTGGGATGGAGGTGGCGGTCGTCGGCGGCGGTATCGCAGGGCTCTCGGCCGCGTGGCGGCTGAGCGCGCGGCATCGCGTCACGCTGCTCGAACGCCACGCCGTCGCGGGGATGGACGCCCACTCCCTCGACCTCCCGCACGATGGTCGCACCCATCGCATCGACGTCCCGCTCCGCGTGATCTACGAGGGGTACTACCCGACACTGATCCGCCTGTACGAAGCGCTCGGTGTCCAGCTCGAGCGCACGAACTACGCCGGCTCGTTCAGCGTGCTCGGCGGCGACACGTACTACCGGTACCGCAACTGGATCATTGCGGGGCGCTCCATCCCGCTCCCCGCGCCGCCGCTCGGCGCGCGCGCCTGGCGCATCAACGCCGACCTGCTGCGTTTCTATCGCAAGGCACCGGCCGCGCTCGCCGAGCTCCGGGATACGGACGAACCGCTCGGCGCGTGGCTCGACCGCTCCCGGATCGGCGCCGACTTCGCCGACGGGTTCCTGATCCCGACCTTCGCGGCGGTCTGCACCTGCAGCACGGCCGCGGTTCGCGCCTACCCCGCGCGCATCATCCTCGAGTATCTCACCCGTGGGCTCACCTTCGGCGGGGTGCGGCGCGTCGTGCTCGGCACGAAGGAGGTTGTGCGGCGCCTGACGGAGCCGTTGGCCGAGGTGCGGTGCGGCGTGGCGGTGCGAACCATCGAGCCGGCGCCCGACGGCGTCCGCGTCCGCTGGGAGGGCGGCGCGCAGGTGTTCGACCACGTCGTCGTGGCGACGCAGGCGAATCAGGCGGTGGGGATGCTCGACGCGTCGTACCGCCGTGAACGGGAGGCGCTCGAGCGGTTCGGCTACGAGTCGAGCGAGGTCGTGGTGCACACCGATGACCGACTCGCGCCGCGGGAGCGTCGCCACTGGGCCCCGGTGAACCTCATCTCCTCGCCGGAGCACGACAAACCGATGGCGACGATCTGGATGAACCGCGTGCAGCCCGCGCTCGCGTCAGGTCCGGCCGTGTTCCAGACCTGGAATCCGATCGTCGCGCCGGCGGCGGAGCGGATCCACGCGCAGGCCCGGTTCGATCGCCCCGTGGTGAACAGTGCGGCGCTCGTCGGGGCGCGGGAGATGGACCTGTTGCACGCGCAGCACGGACGCCGCCTCTGGTTCTGCGGATCGTACCGTGGCCCCGGGATCCCGCTGCTCGAGAGCGCGGCTGCGACGGCCGCGCGCGTGGCCGAGGCCATCGACCACCCGCACGGCACCCCCTGAGCTGCGGCCTCGCCGCGCCACCCGCGTGGCCGGTCCGGCGAATCCGACCGGCGGACGGTCGTCATCGAGACGGGAGCTCCTCGAAGCGGGCGTCCGCCCTTCCCCCGATCGACCGCGCGGCGCAGGATTCCTGCGACGCTTCACCCTTCACCCACCCGTCGCATGCCCTCGACCCGTCGCGCGATTCTCATCGCCACCCTCGCCCTCCCCGCTCTCGCCGGCGCGCAGGGCTCCCGCCTCTACGCCGAACTCGACCGTCGCGTGGAGGCGGTGAACGCGCAGGTGGTCGCGTGGCGCCGTGACATCCACGCGAACCCGGAGCTCGGGATGCAGGAGGTCCGGACCGCGGCGCTCGTCGCGGAGCACCTGCGGAAGCTCGGGATCGAGGTGCGCACGGGGGTGGGCGGCACCGGCGTGGTGGGCATCCTCCGTGGGGGGCGCCCCGGGAAGGTCGTCGCGCTCCGCGCGGACATGGACGGGCTCCCCGTCACCGAGATGGTCGACCTCCCGTTCAAGTCGACGGTCCGCACGCAGTACAACGGGCAGGAAGTCGGGGTGATGCATGCCTGCGGGCACGACAACCACGTCGCGATCCTGATGGGCGCGGCGGAGGTGCTCGCGGGGATGAAGGCACAGCTCCCCGGCACGGTCGTCTTCCTCTTCCAGCCGGCGGAGGAGGGGCCGGGCGGCGCCGAACCGATGATCGCCGCGGGCGCGATGGATGACCCGAAGGTGGATGCCGTCTTCGGTCTGCACGTCTGGCCTGGCCCCGCGGGGACCATCCAGGTCCGCGAGGGAGCGACGATGGCCGCGGCGAACTCGTTCAAGATCAAGGTGCGCGGTCGGCAGACCCACGGGGCGGTCCCGTGGGGCGGCGTCGACCCGATCGTCACGGGCGCACAGATCGTGACGGCGCTGCAGACGGTGGTGAGCCGTCAGGTCAACATCACCGAGGTCCCGGCGATCGTCACCGTGGCGATGTTCCACGGCGGCGTGCGGAACAACATCATCCCCGACACTGCGATGCTCGAGGGGACGATCCGGACCTTCGGCGAGGCGCAGAAGCGGCTCGTCTTCGCCGCGGTGCAACGCACGGCGGAGCAGATCGCGCTGAGCGCCGGCGCGACGGCCGAGGTGGTCATCGACTCCGGCTACCCGGTGACGGCGAACGACGAGGCGCTGACGCAGCGGATGCTTCCCACGCTCGAGCGGGCGGTCGGCGCCTCGAACGTCTCCCGCTCCCCGATGAACACGGGGGCGGAGGACTTCTCCTACTTCCAGCGGAAGGCCCCCGGGGTGTTCCTCTTCCTCGGCGTCAGCCCGCGCGGGGCGGACCCGCGCACGATCGCCGCGAACCACTCCCCCTATTTCTTCGCCGACGAGTCCGCGCTGCCGAACGGGGTGCGCGTGATGAGTTCGCTCGCGGTGGACTACCTGACGGGAGCGACGACGCCCCGGATGTGAGTCAGGCGGCGAGCGCGGCGCCCCCGCCGGTGCAGAACCGGGCCTGCGGCGCCACGACCGCCCC
>JBMTAR010000202.1:0-3861 GCA_049428925.1 Gemmatimonadaceae bacterium | reverse complement strand
CGGAGGACTACGTGCACCGGATCGGGCGCACCGGGCGCGCGGCGAAGGAGGGGGACGCCTTCACCTTCATGTGCGCCGACGAGATCGGGATGGTCCGGACGATCGAGCGGGTGATCGGGCAGGAGATCGCGCGCATCTCGGTCCCGGGGTTCGACTTCGGGACCTGAGGCGGGGCGTCGCCGCGCCACCGCCGCGCCACCGCCGCCCCGCCCCGCGCGCGCACGCCGGAGTCAGCGCCGGGGGGCATGCCCCGGCGCCCCACGCTCACCAGCTCGTTCGTACCCGCCCGAGGCGGCTCACCGTCACCGTCTCCGCGCGCGCCCCGCTCGCCACGACGATCGTCGTGTTCGCGAGGCCGTAGCCGAGCCCGGACGGCGCGTAGGTGATGGTGTCGCGCGTGGCGCGCAGCGTCACGCGATGGTCCGCACCGACGGACCGCACGAGGAGCGTGTCGCGGTCCCCCTCCACGCGCATCGAGGCCGTGGCTTCGTCGACGATCACCCGCAGGTAGTGGGAACGCGCGATCGCGGCGGTACGGCCGAGATGCACCGCCCCGGCCACGGCCTCGGCAGCCTGCGTCACGCGGAGGCGGTCGAGCGCGCCCCCCGTGCGCGGGAGTGCGACCGAGGCGAAGAGCCCGATCAGCACACAGGTGACGACGAGTTCCAAGAGGGTGAATCCGCGGGACATCGACGGCTCCGGGTGGGGGACCCGTCCACGCTGCGTACATTCCGGATGGTCGCCCTCATCCCCACCACGCCACCGGTACCGTTCCGATGCCGCGCTCCGTTCGCCCCAGCTGCGCTCCGTCCGCTTCCCGCCTCCCGCACCGCGCGGTCCGATCGTGGAGACGCGTACCGTGCCTTGGCCTCTGTGCGCTCGCCGTCACGGGCTGCTACCAGGATCCGCAGGCGCAGCTCGACGAGGCCCAGGCGCAGCTCGACCTCACCGCGACCCTTGAGGAGCTCGGGAGCCGGTCCGCCGATCTCCAGTTCCAGCTCGACTCGCTGCGCGGCGTCGTGGCGCGGCAGGACACGACCATCGCACGCCTCGCGAACCTCGCGGGGGTCCCCTATCCTCGATAAGTTGCGCAGATGCGAATCACGATCGAGTACTGCACCGTCTGAAACTACGAGGCACGGGCCGTCGGTCTGGCGGCCGCGATTCGGGAGACCTGGACCGACGCTGAGGTCGGAATGATCCCCTCGGGCGGTGGCGTCTTCGAGGTGACCCTCGACGACCGGCTGGTCTTCTCCAAGCGGGCGACGGGACGGCACGCGCGACCGGGCGAGATCATCGCCCTCCTCCGCGCCTCCCCCTGATCCCGGCGTCCTCTCCCCCCACTGATTCCCGTCCCCAGCTCCTGATGCGTATTGCGATCTCCACCGGCGGCGGCGACGCCCCGGGCCTCAACGCCGTCATCCGTGCCGCGACCCTCTCCGCCCTCGCGCGCGGTTGGTCGGTGCTCGGTATCAAGCGCGGCTACGCCGGTCTCCTCGGCGACGACGAGATCGTCCCGCTCACCGTCGAGTCGGTACGCAACATCGGCCACCTCGGCGGCACGATCCTCCGCACCACCAACCGCGGCAATCCATTCGACTTTCCGCGCCTGCAGCCGGACGGGTCGTATGTGAGCGTGGACCGTTCCGACGAGATGGTCGAGAACGCGCGCAACCTCGGGATCGAGGCGATGATCTCGATCGGCGGCGACGGCTCGCTCGCCATCGCGCAGAAGCTGGTGGACAAGGGGATGCGCATCGTCGGCGTGCCGAAGACGATCGACAACGATGTCTCCTTGACGGTCACGACGTTCGGCTTCGACACCGCGGTACAGACCGCGATCGAGGCGATCGACAAGCTGCAGACGACGGCCGAGAGTCATGACCGCGTGATGGTGCTCGAGGTGATGGGGCGCGACGCCGGGTTCATCGCGCTGCACTCGGGGGTCGCGGGCTCCGCTGACGTGGTGCTGCTCCCCGAGATCCCGTGGCGGCTCGACCACGTCTGCGAGACGATCATGGAGCGTGACCGGAGCGGCCGGAAGTTCGCGATCGTGGTGGTCGCCGAGGGCGCGATGGACGAGACTGGGGAGACGTCGATCATCGGCGAGTCGATGCCAGGCCAGGCGCCGCGCATCGGCGGGATCGCGCATCGGCTCGCCAAGTCAATCCAGGCGCGGACCGGGAAGGAGTGCCGGGCGCTCGTCCTCGGCCACCTGCAGCGCGGTGGGATGCCCACGGGGTACGACCGCTTCCTCGCGACGCGCTTCGGTGCGGCGGCGACGCAGGCGGTGGCGGACGGAAAGTGGGGGCATATGGTGGCGCTGCAGACGCCGAACATCGTGACGGTGCCGATCGTCGATGTGCTGAAGGAATCGAAGCGAGTGGACCCGCATCACGACGTGGTGCGGACGGCGCGCGCCTGCGGCATCAGCTTCGGGGACTGACGGTGCCGGTCCGGCGAACCCTCGCGCGCCCGACGGGTATGACGGGGTGTCTTCTCACCCGCCCGCCCGTGCGACTCGTCCGCCCGCTCGCCTTCCTCCTCGCCCTCGGCGTTCCCTCCCTCCTCACTGCGCAGGTCCGGGGCGTCTCCGTGACCGCCCCGGCCGCGCCTGCCGGTGCCCGCGCCGCCACGCCGGCGGTCCCCGTGCATCTCCTCCCGCCCGCTGGGAAGTGCCGCGTCTGGATGGACGAGGTGCCCGCCACGCAGCAGCCCGCCCCGACCGACTGTGCGATGGCGCTCCGGCTGAAGCCCGCGAACGCGGTGGTCCTATATGGTCCGCCGCTTCGCGCGGAGGACGAGGCGTTCGAGCGCGCGACCCCGACGACCTCGCGCCCGGCAGCGCGTGCCACGGACGAAGCCACTCGCACGCAGCGTACGCCCACGAAGGCCTCCGCCGGCGCAGCCGCACCGCCGCCTGCCAAGCCGGCCGCCCTGTCGTCGCCTCGGCCGCCTGCGGAGCGTCGCCCGTAACCTCACCGTCCGGCACCCCGCGGTCCGTCCAGGACCGCTACCTCCCTCCGGACCACGACGCCTTCGTCCGGTCGGGTGATGCCCGGGGCCGCCTCATCGTCATCGCGCCGACCCGCGCGGCCTGCGAGACGATCGAGCTCGCCTTCGGGCTGGAGCTGGAGACGTTGCTCTGGAAGACCCGCGGCGCCGAGCTGACGGCGCTCGCCGAACGCATCGCGGAGTCGCCGGACCGCCCGCGGCCGGGCTTCGGCATCGTCGCCGGCACAGGGACGGGGAAGACCCTCGCCGTCCGCCCGCTTGCTCACGTCCTCCTCGACACCGACACGCTGCGCGTCGGCGTCGTGAACCGCGAGCGGGAGGCGACCCCCGAGACGCCGAGCTGGAACGTCGTCATCGTCACCACGGGAATCGCGCGACGGTGGTTCCAGGACGGCGCGATCCGCCCGCACGACACGCTGGTGGTGGATGAGATCCATCAAACGAGCGCCGAGCTCGAGCTCTGCCTCGCGCTCGGCAAGCGCACGGGATGCCGCTTCCTCTGGCTCAGCGCGACGGTAGATACGACGTTCTACGCGCGGTACCTGCATGCCGCCGAGGTGATCGAGTCGAGCGCGTTCGACCCGGCGAAGGCCGCGCGCGTGGTGGTGGAGCGGAAGCCGCCCACGCGCTTCCTCGACGACCGGTTCCTCCAGCAGGTGATCAAGGAGCGGCGCGGGGTCGGCGTCTTTCTGCCCACCCGCGCGGCGGTCGAGGCCGTCGCGGCCGATGTCGGGGCGCGCTACCCGCGGCTGAACGTCGCGTTCTATCACGGCGGCGAGCCGATCCGCGCCATCCGTCCCTTCCTCGAGGGGGAGGTGGAGAAGCCCTTCCTCCTCGCGATGACGG
>JBMTAR010000201.1:0-3872 GCA_049428925.1 Gemmatimonadaceae bacterium | reverse complement strand
GATTGGTGCGCCCCCCGAGCATGCGCCCACGCCACCAATCGAACTTGGTCCCCTCGGCCTTGGTGTACGGCTCGCCGGGGATCGACCAGCCGCCGATGCAGGCGTCCCACTCGCCGAAGGGCCGGTCGGGCGTCGAGGCCCCACGGCGCGGCGAGTCGTACGGCATCTTGAGCATCGCCGAGTCCTTCGTGTTGTCCCACATCCCGCCGGCCTCGAGCAGGACGACCTTCGCGCCCGCCTTCGTCAGTTGGTAGGCGGCCATGCCGCCACCGGCACCGGAGCCGACGATGGCGACGTCATAGGTCTCGGGGGCGCGGGGCTGGGACATCGATCCTCGGGGGGAGAGGGGACGGGAACCGCGGGCAGCTACGGCAGGAGAATCTACCACTCGGGCGCGGCATCGGCCCGACTGTGAGGCCCCCGCGCGCCGGCCACCCTTCGGGTCACCATCGCAGGCCCCGTGGCGGCGGTCGGCGCCTGACCGACCCCGCGCGCGCGGCCCCTCTCATCGGAGCCCCGTATGCCCATCACCAAGAGCCCGTCCTCCACCATCACCCGCGACATCAATCGCGACTTCTCGCGGATGCGGAATCGCATTCAGCGCTTCCTCGAGGAGCCCTTTGGCTTCGACCTCCCGATGCCCTCGATCAGCGAGCGCGCCTGGGAGCGCACGATGTGGTCCCCGGCCGTCGAGGCCACGGAGACGCCGGCCGAGTACATCGTCACCGCCGAGCTCCCGGGCATCAACCCCAGTGAGGTCGACGTCGAGATCGCCAACGGGATGCTCACCCTCAAGGGGAGGAAGGAGGAGGAGCGCCGCGAGGAGGACACGAACCGCTCCTGGCACCTCTGGGAGCGGAGCTATGGCAGCTTCGAACGGAGCTTCCGCTTCCCGGCCGACGTGGACGAGGGGAAGGTGCACGCCGAGTTCGCGAACGGCGTGCTCACGGTGAAGGTCCCGAAGAGTGCGATCAGCCACCCCGCGGGGCGGAAGATTCCCGTGATGAAGAAGTAGGGCGCCGCGGTGGCACCTGCCGTGCATCGCGGAGGATGCCGGCGGGTGCCGTCGGGGCCTTCAGCCCCTACAGCCCCAGCGTCCGCAGATGGGCGCGTCCGGCGGCCGCCGTGGCCCAGGCGTCCGCCGGATTGTCGTGTTCCACGTACACGTTCGTCACGCGCCCCGCGCGTGCGGCGGCCAGGATGGCGCGCCAGTCCATCACGCCGGCACCGACGTCGCGCTGCTCGTGCGCCGGCCCGCCCGCGGAGTCCTTCAGGTGGAGCATCGTGATCCGGTTCGCATGCCGCCGGAGGAGCGCGACCGGATCCTTCCCCGCCTTGAAGGCCCAGAAACAATCGAGCTCGAAGTCCACCACCGCAGGATCGGTCTCGGCGAGGAAGATCTCGACGCGATCGCTCCCGGCGAGGGGCTGGAACTCGTAGTCGTGATTGTGGTAGCTCGTGCGAATGCCGGCGCTCCGGCCCGCGCGCCCGGCCTCGGAGATGATGCCGGCGGTGCGCTTCCACGCGTCGAGGGTCCCATTCTCGGCGTCCGTCGTCGACGCGACGATCAGCGTGCCGTGCCCCATCGCGACCGCGGTCTCAAGCGTGCGGCCGATGCGCTCGGGGGTCAGCGCGTCCAGTCCGTAATGCGCCGACGGCGCGCGGAGGCCGTTGGACTGCAGCGCGGCGCGCAGCTGCGCGGGCGTGCGGCCCCACTCCCCCCACCACTCGATCTCCGTGAAGCCGAGTTCGGCGATCCGGGCGAGCGTACGCTCGGGGTTCTCCCGCATCTGGTTGCGCAGCATATAGAGCTGCACGCCGAGGCCTTGGAGTGGGGCGGGCGACGCGTGCGCCGCGAAGAGGGAGGAGCCGAGGGCGGGACCGAGGGCCAGCGCGCCCGTGGTCATGAGGAAGTCGCGGCGGGAGGACATACGAAAAGAATGCACACGGGCGGGAACTGGCGCGAGAGGGCGGGGCGCCTCGGAGCGGGTGGCCGACGCCCGCAATCGCTCCGGGCGGTCAGCCGGCGTGGTAGTTGGCCGGATACTTCGCCATCTCCGGCCGATACCGCGTGCGCAGCGCCGCGACGTCCCGCTCGAGGTCGCCCGTGGGCGTGAAGAGCGGATGGAAGACGATCGTCTTCCGCGGGAAGTCGAAGCCGATCGGCAGGATGGGGATCCCCGCCCGCTCAGCGATGCGATAGAACCCCGATTTCCACCGGGGGGTGAGGCTCCGCGTCCCCTCCGGGGAGAGCACGATCAGCGCCCCGGGATGCGCCTGCACGTGGCGCACCGTCTCGCCGACGATGTCGCCCGCCGCGGCGCGATCGACCGGCACGCCGCCGAGGAAGCGCATCAGCACGCCCATCGGGAAACGGAAGAGCGTGTGCTTGCCGAGGAAGGTGCCGCGGATCCCGAGCGCGTACATCGCCATGATGCCGATCGGGAAATCCCAGTTCGACGTGTGCGGGGCGACGATCAGCACGCACTTCGCGACATCCGGGAACTCCCCGGCGAAGCGCCACCCGGTGAGGCGCATCAGCCCGGTGGCGAGCCAGGTGGTGAACGCGTTCCCGCGACGAGGCACCTGCGCGCCGATCGTGGGGACGTTGACGGGGCCGCCGTGCGCCGGCGTGGCGGGGCTCATCGGGCCCCCTCCGCACGCCAGCGCGCATCAAGCCGGCCGAGGATGCGGGCGCTCACCAGTCCGAGTGCCACGAGGGTGATCCCGACCGAGGCGAAGATCATCGCCCACCGCGGCGTGCCGGCGGCGTCACGCAGCGTCTCGACGAGGAGCCCGCCGACCACCGGGCCCGCGAGGAACCCGAACGACCCTGCCACCTGGAACGCGCCGAAGAGCCCGTCGCCGACGCCTCGCCGCGCGAACTCACTCACCAGCACGAGGCTCGGCGAGAACATCAGCGCGCTCAGCGTACCGGAGAGCACCATCGCCACCGGGAGCCAGGGGAGCGGGAGGAGGCCGTACGTCGCGTAGACCAGCCCGAAGCCGACGTTCCCGACGATGATCAGGCGGAACCAGCCGAAGCGGTCCGCGAGCCGGCCGGCCGGCCAGTTGAGCAGCGCGAAGGGAAGCAGGAAGAGCCCCATCAGCATCCCGCGCTCGCGCACTCCCACGCCGTGCTGCTCGGCGAGGAAGATCGCGAACGACGAGGAGAAGACGCCGATGAGGAAGCGGTCGGCGAACCCGTAGGCGAGGGGCATCCAGCTCGCGAGATCGGAGCGGTCCCAGCGGTAGCGACTCGGCGCGGGTGCGTCGGATGCACCGATGGCGGCGCTCGCCGACGCCGGGTCCGCGGGCACCCCGATCGCCGCGAGGGCGGCCACCCCGAGGAGCACGACGCCCACTGGGTAGACGAGGAGCGGGTCGCGGGCCGCGAGGATGCCGCCCGTCGGGAGCCCCACACCGACCCCGAACATCAGGGCGGTGGCGACGAGGCCGAGCGAGGCCCCGCGGCGCGCCCCGCCGGCGCGGTTCGCCGCGATCATCAGGAAGGTGAGCGCGGGGAGGTGCGCGATCCCGTCGAGGGCGCGCCAGGCGAAGAGCGCCCCGAGGGAGTCGGCACGCCACATCCCGAGGAAGGCGACGGCGTCGAGGGCGAGGAGGGCGATGACCCACCGGCGGGTGGAGCCGAGCCGTCGGTGCCAGCGCATCGCGACCGGGACCGCGACGATCCCGGCCAGCTGATTGAGCGCGACGAAGAGGTGCGCGTGGAACCGGGTCCCCCCGTGGCGGTCGACGACCAGCTCGGTCAGCGCCGGGACGAGCAGCGTCAGCGGGACCAGCGTCAGGAAGGTCGCGATGGCGATCGGGGCCAAGGCGGCCGGCCGTGGGGGGACGGGCATCCGAGGAAT
>JBMTAR010000200.1:0-3899 GCA_049428925.1 Gemmatimonadaceae bacterium | reverse complement strand
GAACGGCGCGGCGAACGGCGCGGCGAACGGCGCGCCACCTGTTACCCCTGCGAGTGTCGACGCGATGGTCGATGTCGTTCGCGAGGCGCTGGCGACGACGCGCCCGCTGCGCATCGTCGGCGCCGGGCGTTGGGCCGAGGGGGGACATCCGGTACGCGCGGAGACTACGGTGCAGTGCACCGCGCTCCGTGGGATCTCGGACTACACCCCTGGCGACCTCACGCTCAGCTGCGGCGCCGGCACGACCCTCGCGGAACTCGACGAGGCCACGCGCGCAAACGGTCAGTGGTGCCCCCTCCTGCCGTGGGGCGATGACGCCGGGACGGTGGGCGCGACGATTGCGACGGCGACGGCCGGCCCCTTCGCCGAGCGGCTCGGCCGTCCGCGCCAGCTCGTCCTCGGGCTCGAGGCGGTCGACGGGCGCGCGCAGCACATCGCCCCAGGCGGGCGGGTCGTGAAGAACGTCGCGGGCTTCGACCTCACCCGCCTCCTCACCGGGAGCTGGGGAACACTGGCGATCCTCACGACGCTGCATCTCCGGCTCCGAGCGCGACCGATCGTCGATGAATCGTGGTGGATGAACGACGGCGACCCCGCGCGCCTACTGGCGTTCGCGCGCGGGCCGCATCTTCCGCTCGCGGTGCATCGCACGGCGGGAGGATCGAAGGGGCTCGACGGCGATGGCTGGCTCGTGCGCCTCGGTGGGAACCGCGCAGCGGTGGAGAGCGCACGCGAGGCATTGCGGGAGTGCGGGACGATCCAGCCCGTCGCCACCGAGGTCTGGGATTGCGTGCGGCGCCTGGACGCGCCTCCCTCACGCGCGCTTGCCTGGCCGTGGACGCCGCTCGCGCGTCGCGTGCGCGCGCAATTTGACCCGTCCGGGATTCTGAATCCGGGCCTGCTCGGGGATCCTGCATGACCACGGACGCGGTCTCGCGCCCCTGCGCGCTCGCCGGCACGCCGCTCGCGCAGGAGCGTGCGGGCCTCGATGCCTGCGTCCACTGCGGCTTCTGTCTCCCCGCCTGTCCGACCTATCTCGCGCTCGACGACGAGAACGATTCCCCTCGCGGGCGGCTCCTGCTGATGCAGACGCTGCTGGATGGGACGGTCCGCCCGGACGATCCGGACGTGGGACGCCACTTCGACCAGTGCTTGGGCTGCCGCGGCTGCGAGACGGCCTGCCCGAGCGGGGTACCGTATGGCCGGCTACTCGAGGCGACGCGCGCGACGCTCACGACGCACCGTCCGCTCCCGCTCGTGGCTCGGCTCATCCTCGGTGTCTTCGCTCGCGAGTGGGCGCTGCGCCCCGCGTTGGCCGCAGCGCGACTCATGCGCGCGAGCGGTGTCGCGGGGTGGCTCGCCCGCCTGCTCCCCGCGCGACTCGGGATGCCCTTCGCGATGCTCGCGTCCACGGCGCGGCCCTCGGCGACCGACTGGACCGCCACCGGCGACGGACAGCGCGGCGATGCGACGCTGCTCATCGGCTGCGTGATGGAAGGACTCTTTCATCCGGTGAACCGCGCGACGGAACGGACCCTCACCGTGAACGGGTACCGGATGCGGTCGACGCCGGGGCAGGTCTGTTGCGGCGCGCTGCACGCGCACGCCGGGGACCTCGCGACGGCCCGCGCGCTGGCGCGGACGAACATCGCCGCCTTCGAGGCGAGCGATACGGCCGCCGTGGTAGTGAACTCCGCCGGCTGCGGCGCGATGCTCAAGGAGTACGCACACCTCCTCGCCGACGATCCCGCGTGGGCGGCTCGCGCGGTGCGCCTCTCGGCGACTGTGCGAGACGTCTCGGAGCTGCTGGCGGAGGCCGGCCCGGTCCCCGCGGCACCGATAGTCCCCGCGCGCCGGGTCGCCTATGACGCACCCTGTCACCTGCAGCACGGGCAGCGCATCGTCGATCCGCCGCTCGCCGTGCTGCGCGCCTCGGGAGGGATCCGCTTGGTCCCGCTCGCGGACGCGGATCAGTGCTGCGGCTCTGCCGGAATCTTCAACCTCACGCAGCCCGAGGTGGCGGAACGGGTGCTCGCGCCGAAGCTGCGCCGCATCGCCGAGAGCGGCGCGGAGGTGGTCGCCACGGGGAACCCCGGCTGCCTGATGCAGATCGGCGGGGGGCTCACCCTCACCGGCGCGCCGGTCGTGGCCCGCCACCCGGTGGAACTGCTCGATGACGACTACGCCCGGGGAACCCGGCGCGATTAGGATTCGCGTATGGACGTCCCGGTCGTCTGCGTGGAGCTCGAGGGGGTGGTCGTCGACACCGAAGCGGTGCGGCTCGCCGCGCTCGCGAGCGCGCTCGACGCCGAGGGACTGACGCTCACAGGTGCGGCGGCGGCGGCCGCGCGTGGTCACCCCGTGGGGGAATCGGTCCGCCGTGCCCGCCGGGCCCTCGGCGCCACCGAGGACGAGACGGAGGTGGAACTCGGTCGGCTGCGCGCCGAGCGCGCCTTCGCGGCACGCATCGGGAAGGGGATCCTCGTGCATCCCGCCGCGAAGGCGACGCTGGAACGACTGACGTCACATTGCCGGCTCGCCCTCGTGACGCGCGCCTCCCGCCGAGAGGTCGAGTTCCTTCTCGCGCTCGCCGGACTCGAGGCGCTCTTCCGGCCCGTCATCGCGCTCGAGGACGCGTCACCGAGCAAGCCCGCGCACGCCCCGTGGGAGGCGGCGATGGGCCGCGTCGGTCAGCTCTTCCCGGGCCAGCGGCTGCGTGGCATCGCGCTGGAGGATCACGTGGTTGGGATCCGGGGGGCGCGGACCGCCGGACTCCGCTGTGTCGGCGTGGGTCCGATCCCGGCACACGAGGCGCTCGAGGCGGACGCCTGGCTCGAATCAATTGCCGACTTCACGCCCGAGCGACTCCGGTCGTTCGCCTCCGGCGCCGCGAGCCCGTGACGTCGCGATTCCTCGCACCACGTCCTGCGCGTGGTCGCCTCGAGGTTCGTGGTCCGCAGGCGACGGCCGTGCTCAACGGACTGCTGACGAACGATGTGAGCACGCTCGCCGAGGGCGCGGGCCAGTGGGCTGCCGCGCTGACGGCGAAGGGGCGTGTCATCGCACTCCTCCGCGTCGTGCGTGACGGCGACCGCTTTCTTCTCGACACCGATGGCGCGGCGCTACCCGGCCTGCTGGCGATGCTTCGCAAGTACGTGAACCCACGACTCGCGACCGTGACCGACCTGTCGGCCACGTCGCTCGCGGTCGGCGTCCACGGCGCGGAGGCGGCGGCGGCCTTGGCACCGCAGGTCGCCTGCACCACGGAGGCACTGGAGGCGCTCACCCCGATGGCGTCCAGCCGATGCGTCATCGATGGGACGCCGGTGCTCGTCGTGCGGAGCGCCGACTGTGCCACGCCGGGATTCGAGGTCATCGGCCCGACGGCGACCATCGAGGCGCTCGCCGCGACGCTCGCCGCCGCGGGGTGGGCCCCCGCCGCCGCGGAGGTGATCGAGGCGGAGCGGATCCTGGCTGGCGTGCCGACGTGGGGCATCGATATGACCGAGGAGACGATCGCGCAGGAGGCGGCGCTCGACTCCCTCGGCGCGATCGCCTTCGCGAAGGGGTGCTACACCGGGCAGGAGGTGGTGGCCCGCATCCACTTCCGCGGCCACGTGAATCGCCTGCTCCGACGCCTGCGCGCGGCATCGCCGCTGGCGGTGGGCGCCGTGGCGCGAGACGCGTCAGGGACGGAGGTCGGAGAGGTGCGGTCGAGCGTCAAGACGGCGGAGGGATCGCTCGCGATCGCGATGATCCGGCGTGAAGTGCTCCCCGGCGACGCGGTTCAGGTCATCGACAGCAGCGGCGAGACCCACGCGGTCGTCGAGGCGCTGCACTGAGACGCGAGGCTCCTGGGGGCATCGCACCAAGACGACGAAAGAGGGGGGGGGGGGGGG
>JBMTAR010000199.1:0-3932 GCA_049428925.1 Gemmatimonadaceae bacterium | reverse complement strand
ACGACGGCACGCAGCGCCTCGGGGTCCGCGCCGAACTCCAGCCCACCCTGTTTGACGTTCGGACAACTCACGTTGAGCTCGAAGCCCTGGAACCCCGGCGCACCATCCATCCGCGCCACGACCGCGCCGAAGTCGGCCGCCTCGCGCCCCACCACATTGACCAACACCTGGGGCCGCCGCACGTGCGTTGCGATCCACGGGAGATCTTCGGCACAGACGGTCTCGACGCCCGGATTGGCGAGCCCGACGGCGTTGATCATCCCGCCGTCGAAGTCCGCGACCCGCGGCGCGGGCGCCCCGGCTCTGGGCTCGACGCTGACGGCCTTCGTGACGAACCCACCAAGCGCCTCGAGGTCCATCACGTCGGCGAGCTCACGGCCGTACGCGGCGGTCCCCGACGCGAGAAGGATCGGGTTCTGAAGCGTGAGCGCCCCGAGGCGCGTACTGAGATCCGTCATGCGGGCTGGCGGTCCAGGAGGCACGTCATCGCGCGGAGGGCCGGGCGCGCCGACGGTCGTAATCGACCAGATACTCGTGCGCCGCCCCCGCGATGGCGCGCGCGGCGTCAGCCTGCCCCGCATCGCTCGACATCCACCGCGCCTCCGCGGGGTTCGAACCGAAGCCGACCTCGACGAGGACGGCGGGCATGTACGCCGTCGAGAGGACGGCGAGACCGGCCTGCTTCACCCCGCGGTTCGGGCCCGGGTGGATCCCGGCGAGCCGCCGCTGCACCACCGCTGCGATCTCCTTGGACTCCCGCAGGTGCTCGTTCCGGGCGAGATCGTTCAGGATGAAGGCGAGCGCGTCATTGCCCCGGGGCGCATCGGCCTCGGTCTCGAAATGGACCACGTCATTTTCCATCGCCGCGACGTGCGCCTCATCCTCGGTCCGCGCCGTCGAGAGATAGAACGTCTCAAAGCCGCGCGCCGCGGTGGGATTGCTCCACTTGGGATTCGCCCCGTTGACGTGGACGGAAATGAAGAGATCCCCTCGCGCCTGGTTCGCGATTGGGCCGCGATGGAAGAGGTTGATCAGCGTATCTGTGGTCCGCGTCATCAGAACCCGGAGCCCGAGCGCTTCGAGTTCGGCCTTGACCCGCTTCGCAATAGCGAGGGTGATCTGCGCTTCGACCAGCCGTCGACCATTGACAACGGCGCCGGGCATCCCGGGATCACGTCCACCGTGCCCGGCATCCACGACGACGGTGTACGAACGCGAGAGGCGCGGGGCCGCGGCGGAGGGCGGGGCCGCGACCGCCGACGGCGCCGGGCCGCCTCGGCCGACCCCATCGGGCGCCGGGCGCGGAGCCGTCGAACGATCCGCCCGCGCGGGGTCCCCCGACGCGGCGCGCGCCACCGCCCCCTCCCGATCGCGTCGCAGCTCCCCCGTGGTGCGGTCCCATCGCACCCCGGCATCGAACCGCGGAAGGATCTCACTGAAGAGCTGGAGCGGGACGGCGGGTGCACCATCGACCATCCGCGGCGCCTCGACGAGCGGCAGCGGGAATCCGTTGTACGTCGCAAACGGAGACCCCGACTCGATCTCGACCGCGGCACTCCCGACCGCCAGCCGCCAGCGGCCCGGCCCGCGCCCCTCCAGTCGCCCGCCGAGGAGGCGCGCCACGACATCGGCGCGCACGACACCGCCTGCCGGGCTCTCCACCACGGCGACCGCGGTGTCCCCCGCCGCGCTCCGCACGCGAATGACGGGGCCGAGCGGCGCGGCGGCGACCGGTGTCGTGCTCCCAAGCGCGAGTCCGAACGCCAGCACGATACCCTTCACCGCGCGGATGGCGCGCGCCATCTCGCGCTTCGCCTCGCGGTCGCGTGCGTCGGCACGCTTGTCGTGCAGCTTCTTCCCACGCGCGAGTCCGATGCGGACCTTCGCGCGGCCATCACGGAAGTACAGTTCGAGTGCCACGAGCGTGAGCCCCTTGCGTTCGACCGCCCCGATCAGCTTGCGGATCTCCCGCGCGTGCAGGAGAAGCTTGCGGCTCCGGGTCGGTTCATGGTTCCACACGTTGCCGTGCGAGTACGGGGCGATATGCGCGTTGAGCAGCCAGACCTCGCCATCCTTCACGACCGCGTACGCGTCCGTGATCTGGGCCCGCCCATCGCGCAGCGACTTCACCTCGGTCCCGAGCAGCATGATGCCGGCCTCCCACGTCTCGAGAATCTCGTAGTCGTGGCGGGCGCGGGCATTGCGGGCGATCGATTCGATCCCCTCGTCGGTGCGTGGCTTGGTCATCTCGCCTGAAGGATGACGACCGAACGTTGACTTGGGTATCGCGCGCCGGTACGTTCCCCTGCTCGCCGAAGTGGTGGAATTGGTAGACGCGCTGCGTTCAGGGCGCAGTGGGCGTACGCCCGTGGGGGTTCGAGTCCCCCCTTCGGCACTCAGGGCTCCAATCGAACGATCGCGCGCCGTTCCCCCCCGGGGGCCGCGCGTTGTCGTTCATCCCTGAAGCACCGGGAGGCCGACGCGCTCCCGCACCTGCGGCTCCGCTGCCAGGAGGTCAGCCAGGCGGACGCCGTCCAGCACCTCGTCGATGCGCTTCTGCAGCATCATCCAGACCGGTCGGATGGAGCAGTCGCACGAGTGCGAGCAACGCTCGGCGTCGAGCGGGTGGGAATCGCAATGCAGGTCGAACGTCACCAACTCGGCCGCGGCGATGATTTCTCGGACGGTGATGGACTCCGCCGAGCGCGCGAGCGCGTAGCCTCCCTTCGCGCCACGCGTGCTCTGCACGATCCCCGCCCGACGGAGCCGGAGGAGGATCTGCTCGACGTAATCCCCGGGGAGTCGCTCCCGAGCGGCGATGTCGCGGCCGGTCACCGGCCCCTCATCGGTGCGGCGCGCGAGGTGCAGCGCGCAGATGACCCCGTACTCGGCCCACGTCGTGATGCGCATGGGGGAAAGGTGCGCCTGCCCCGGGGATGGGGACAAGGGTACTCGGGGATTGATTGCGCCTGCCGTGGCTTCGCGACGGTTCGGATGCCACGAACGGAACCGAGCCACCATCAGGCGTCGTTCGAGGTGGTCAGGCGGCGTCCACCAGCGTCGGCCGTCGTCCGCCGTGGTCAGGCGTTGCCCGGCACACCCGGCTCGGTGAGTCGACGCAGGTCGAGCAGCACATCCGCCTCCGCCGGCGTCAGTAGGCCCTCTCGCACCACCAACTCGCGGATGGTGAGGCCCTCCGCGACGGCCTGTTGGGTCAGCGCCGCCGTCCGCGCATACCCGAGCCGTGGCGCGAGGGCCGTGGCGAGCGCCGCCGACCGCTCGGCCCAATAGGTCAGCATCACCGGGTCCGGCTCCAGACCACGGATTGTCCGCGTGTCGAGCACCCGCACCGCGTTGCCAAGAATCGTGATGGCTGAGAGGAGATTGTGTGCCACGACCGGCATCATCACGTTGAGCTCGAGTTCCCCGCGCTCCGTAGCCGCCGCGACCGTCGCATCGTGGCCGATGACCTGGAACACGACCTGTTGCACCATCTCGGGGACGCTCGGGTTGACCTTCCCAGGCATGATGCTCGATCCGGGCTGCACGGCGGGGAGGCGCAGCTCGCCGAGCCCGGTCCGCGGGCCGCTGGAGAGGAGCCGCAGGTCGGCCACGATCTTGCCGAGATCGAGGGCCAGCACCCGCCACGCGGCACTCACCCCGGCGAGATCCCCTAGGGACTGCATGAGCTGCACCGCGTCGGCACCACGACGGAGCGGGAGCCCCGTCAGGAGGGCGAGCTCCGTCACCATCCGCGCGGCATAGGCCGGCTCCGCATTCACCCCGGTCCCGACGGCGGTCCCGCCGATCCCGAGGTCGAGGAGATAGCGCGCCGCGTGGCGGACCCGTCGCACGCCCCGCTCGAGCGAGCCCGCCCAGGCACCGACCTCCTGCCCGAGCCGGATCGGCATCGCGTCCTGCAGATGCGTGCG
>JBMTAR010000198.1:0-3957 GCA_049428925.1 Gemmatimonadaceae bacterium | reverse complement strand
AGGCCGAGCCGGAACGGCCGCGCCTGTACGCTCGCCACGAGTCGCCGGAGCGCCGCGTTGCTCCCGATGGCGAGGAGCCCCGCGAACATCAGCGCCTTCACCTCGGCGCGCGAGATCTTCACCTGCCCGCCCGCGGTGAGCATCGCGCGCGAGCGCGAGAGGTCGCGGAGCGTCGCATACGCGAAGAGGAGCGGGAGCACGCAGAAGGCACGCACGCGGAAGGCGCGGCGCGGGATCGCCAGTGTGTACTCGAGCGCCGCATCGAGGTCGGTGCGCGCGAGCGCGATGAACCCTTCGACCACGCGATGATTGTGCTCGACGTGCGCCGGCGAGAGCAGCGTGGCATGCCCGCTCCCGGCGGCCTCGAGGTCGTGCGCGGGGAGGTAGATCGAATTCTCGTGCTCCGCGTCGTGCGCGATGTCCTTGAGGATATTGACCGTCTGCAGCGCCTCGCCGAAGGTCTGGCAGCGGCTCCAGAGTCGGTCGAACTCGCGACGCCCCACCGCCGGCACGTGCTCGTGCCAGAGCTCGGTGAGCATGCATCCCACCGTGCCCGCGACGTAGTAGCAGTACTCGCGATACTCGGGGAGCGTCTGGATGCGGATGCCGCGCGGGTAGGTTCGGACGAACTTCGCCATCCCGCGTCCCATCTCGCGCACCCAGTGTGCGACGCGGTCGCGGGTGCGTGATGGGAGCGCCCGGAAGGCGACGAGCACGAGGTCCGTGTGCGCGACCAGCCGCAGATGCGCGGGGTCCCCCTGCAGTGCGCGCACCTGCACGGGGAAGGTGTCGGCGGCGGCCGCGTCATCGAGCGCGGTGAGGAAGGCGTCGAGCCACGCCGCCCGCTGCTCGGGCGCGGTGGTGTTGTCGTCCTCGATGGTGTCGGCGATGCGGCAGAGCAGGTAGGCGGTGCAGACGGCGTCACCGAGGACGCCGGGCAAGGCCTTGATGCTGATGGCGAAGGTGCGCGAGACCTCGGGGAGGATGCCGCGCCCGAACCGCTGCGCCTCGCGCACGCGGTCGATGGAATCCGGGGGCCGATGGGTCGCGCTCATCACCGTGAACTTACCTCCCTCAGACACGGCACGCGCCGTCAGATCCCGGTGAAGGCGAGGTCGATCTGGCGGCGGAGCGAGGCGAGCATCTCCTCCGGCATCGGGAAGGCGGCGGCGAGTGCCTCGAGTGCGCCCGTGGCCGGGACCGGCCGCCCCGCGAGAGCGAGGTACCAGCGCGCGTACCCCTCGGCCAGCGCGGGATCGATCCGCGCCACGAGCATCGCCCCACCGCGCACGAGCCCGGTCGCGGCGAGCGCGGCGCCTGCACCGGCACGTTGCTGGGCCGGCGTGAGGTGGTCCGCGATCGCGACGTTGGCGACTGCACCCGCCGCCTCGTGCGCGAACGCATAGAACAGCGTCGCCGCGCTGTCCGCCGTGGCGGGCCACGTCACCGCGTACTGACTCGCGAGCTTTCCGGCGGGGACGGCGCGTCCCTCGCCGCCGAGCGTGAGCGAGGGGATCAGGTCGCCGTTCTGCTGCTGCGTCGCGTTGAGGTAGGGCTGGAGCGCCGGTCGCCAGCGTGCCTGCCAGAGCGAGTCGGCCATCGCGAGCCCCGGGGTCCGCCGCCGCTGCTCGTCGACCCACCAGGCGTGGAAGAACTGCGTGCGCTCCCCCTCGAGGGCGGCGGTGAAGCGGCGTGCCCACTCGCGATCCTCCTTGCGCGGGAACTGTTGCGCCAAGAAGGCGACCACGCCCGCGACCTCCGGATTCGACGCGTTGCGCGGATCTCCCTCGGCGCGGAGGAAGAACGTCATTCCGCGCTGCAGTTCGTCCCAGCTGCCGAAGTAGAGCGCGAGGAACTGCGCGCCCTCAAGCGCGGGGCGGGCCCGGAGGCCCGCGACGAGGTCGCGTCGCGCGGAGTCGAGCGCCGTGTAGAGCCCGCGTCGGTTGCGCTCCACCGTGAGGTGGTCGCGGTAGCCGCGGTCAAAGAGCGGCACCGCTGCGGTGTCGTCCGTCAGTAACGCGAAGCCGTGCAGCCAGAGGTCCACGTGCTCGCGGGTCTTCACGGGCCACCGAGGTCCCGCCGTGACCGGTCGAAGCGGGTCACTCGCCCGCTGCGGACCCGCGCACCCCAGGACGGTGATGCCGAGGAGGACAGCGAGGGCGGGACGCCGGAGGATCACGCCTGTCGGCCGCAGGTCACGCAGAAGCGCCACGTGGTCTCCAACTCGCTTCCGCACCCCGGGCACCGCTTGATCGTCTGGTCGACGCCGCACCACGGGCAGAAGCGGATGTCCCGGTCGGCGGGGAGCGGGTGGGCGCAGGCGACGCAGCTCGGGCCGGCGTCGATGTCGCTCGGTGCGGGGGTGTGCTCGGGGATGTCCACAATCACCTCGGGGAGGTCCGCGATCGGTGCGGATTCGGGAATCGGTGCCTGCGCAGTCTCGGCGGCAGGCGGCGGAGGAATGACAGGGGCGACCGCCGGAGCCGGAGACGTAGACGGAGCGGGTGCTGGCGCCGCGGCCGATGCCGATGCCGAGGCCGATGCCGAGGCCGATGCCGACGCCGATGTCGGCGTTGGGGCAGGCGCGGCGGTAGGCGTACTCGCGCTTGATCGCGAACCGGTCAGCCGTACCGTCGCGTTGCCGTGCGACCGCACCACGAAGAGATCGGGGTTCGGCGAGGTGAGCTCCGTGGCGCACGCCGTCCGCACCGCTGCCTCCGCGTCCACGTAGCCACCCTCGCCGGCGAGGAGGCGCATCACCAGGAGGAGGTAGTCGTCGTTCGTATCGACAATGGCGTGCGCGCGCACCTGCCGGTACGGCGCGAGGGTGTCGAGGATCTCCTTCACGGCGATCGGTCGCGCGGTGGCGCCGGCAGCCTGCGCGGCGCGGGTGAGGAGATCGGACAGCGCGTCGAGTGAGGACATCGTGGCTCCGCTCAGGTGGGACGGGGCAGCGTGGGGGCAGGATGAAATGTGGCAGCGGATGGGAAGGCTGCCACCGGGGCGCGGGCCCCGCCCTTCGCCCGCCGCGCCGTGAGCCAGGTGTCGAAGCCCGATTCGATCAGGCCGCCAGAGCTCGACTGCTCGGTGGCCGCCCGGACCGCGAGGTCGTTCGCGTACTCGTTCTGCGGATGCCCGGCGTGGCCCTTCACCCACTGCCACGCGTATTCGTGGCCGACCGTCGCGCGGAGTGCTGCCTGCCAGAGCGCGAGGTTCTCGATCGCGCCGGTCTTCCGCGTCCACCCATTCCGCGCCCACCCGAAGACCCACCCGCCGAGGCCGTCGACGAGGTAGCGGGAGTCGGTGGTGAAGAGGACGCTGAAGCGACCATCCTTGGCACCGAGCGCGGTGAAGGCCTCGATGACGGAGCGGAGCGCCATCCGGTTGTTCGTCGTGGCGGGCTCACTGATCCAGAGATCTCGGCGCGTGAGTCGGCCATCGGGATGCTGGAACTCGACGAGCACGCCCGCGCCCCCCGGGTTCGCCCCCGCTTGGCCGTTGCCGAGGCACGATTCGTCAGCGTAGACGGCCACGAGCGGGAGGCGCGCGCTCACCGGATCACCTCGATCCGCTCGCAGTCGTCGAGGCGGAGTTCGAGTGGCGCGCCGGTCGTCGGGTGACGGGCGACAATCGTTTCGCGACCATCGCGTAGCACGAGGCGTTCGGCGATGACGATGAACTCCGTGCCTCGGCGCATCACCGCGATGCGCGCGCCGTCGAGGATCGCGCGCTCGAGCGCGTCGTACTGCGCGACGGTGAGCGGCATCAGGCGGCGCTCGTCCACCGGTGAATGGCGCGCGTGAGGATCTCGGTGGCGCGATGGATCTCGTCGACCGGCACCCATTCCTCCGCGGCGTGGGCCAGCGCGATGTCGCCGGGGCCGAAGCAGAGCGCCGGGATCCCCGCCGCGGTGAAGAGCGCCGCATCGGTCCAGCAGGAGAGCCCCTCCACCGCGGC
>JBMTAR010000197.1:0-3963 GCA_049428925.1 Gemmatimonadaceae bacterium | reverse complement strand
GGTGACATCGTCACCCGCGACCCCTGGGGCACCACGCTGCGGATCAGCGCTTCGTACTGAGGTCGATCGCGACCGCGGTGTTCGCGGCGAGCGAGAGGGCGATCGTGCCCTGCGCCGTCACCGTCAGCTCCGTCCCCGCGCAGGCGGTGCCGACCTTCCCGCCGGTGATGAGGTCGCAGTAGCTCCCCGGGGCGAGCGGCGTGCTCACCGTCTGCGTGACGGTCGTCGTCTCGCGGTTGATCGCGACGAACCCCTTGTTGCCGCGCGAGAAGGCGATGGCGTTCGCGCCGTTGTCCCACCAGTTGGCGATGTCCGTGCCCGCGACGCGGCGGCGGAAGCCGATCATCCGGAGGATATGCGGGTCGCGATGCTCGCAGACCCACTGCCCCTTCACCGCGGTCTCGAAGCTTGATGCGCACGCCACGTTCGTCGTCCACCCGTCCGGATCGCTCGGCGGGCCGTCCGTGCGCCCGCTGGGGCAGGTGAAGGCGAAGCCGGAGAGGACCGAGGGATAGCCGTACGGCTGGGCGAGCATCCAGACGTTCGCGAG
This sequence comes from Gemmatimonadaceae bacterium, assembly GCA_049428925.1. Lineage (GTDB taxonomy): Bacteria > Gemmatimonadota > Gemmatimonadetes > Gemmatimonadales > Gemmatimonadaceae > Pseudogemmatithrix. Next base: position 3,413 of record JBMTAR010000197.1, on the reverse strand, counting down.
CCGGAAGGTCTGCCCGTTCTGGTAGCCGAGCTCGCAGTTCCGCTGCGTGTCGTGGTTCTGGATGAAGACCACGGCCTTGTCGGAGGGGATGAGCCCCCACGCGCTCGGTGAGAACTGCGACCCCGCGGGCCCGTTCGGGTTGAGTTGGGCGATGAACTGACCGTTCAGCTTCGAGAACTTGTCGCCGATCCCCTTGAAGGTGAACTCGGTGATGTCGGTCGCGCCGCCGGAGGAGTACCCGATGCCGAAGTAGTCATCTTCGTCGAGCGCCTCGCCGAAGCCGCTGCTGATCTCCAGGAAGACGTACGGCAGTGGACGGTTCTCCGCGGCGAGGGTGACGTTCATCGAGTCGATGATCGCGTCGAGGTCCGCCTGCTGGATGTGCTTCGCGGCGTCGACGCGGAACCCGGCGACGCCCAGCCGCACGAGCGCGACGAGGTAGTTCGTGAGCGTCCGACGGACCTTCGGCGTCTCCGTCTTGAGGTCGGGGAGCGAGTAGAGCTCGCAGTCCTGTACCTGCTCCGCCTTCGAGTAGTCGAAGACACCGCAGGGCGTGTGGAAGTCGCTCGCCTCGTAGAGCCCCGGGTAGTTGTACTTCGTGTAGGCGGTGCCGGCGCTCCCGGTGCCCGGGCTCGGGAAGTTCGTCATATGGTTGATGACCGCATCGACGTAGATCCCGACGTCGACGGCGGCGCAGCGGCTCACCATATCCTGGAACTCTGCGGCGGTGCCGGAGCGGCTGCGCGCGAGGCTGTAGCTCACCGGCTGGTAGCGCTGGCTCCAGTCCTTCGACGGCACGATGCTGTGCTCGTTCGGCGGCGAGACCTGCACCGCGTGCACCCCGGCGGGACCGAGCACGTTCTCGCACTCGTTCGCGATGTCGTCCCAGCGCCAATCGAAGAGATGGACGTGGGTGTAGCCGGCGGCCGCGAGACCGGAGGTCCGATAGTCGCCTGGCACCGTCGGGCGGACCTTCGGCTCCACCGGGTCGGGATCGGGGAGCGCGAGCGATTCGGTGCAGGCACCGACGAGCACGAGGGGCAGCGCGAGTGCGGCGAGCGCGAGCGGCCGGGCGAGACGCGGGAGCATCGACATCAGCGGGGGGGCTGGGGGGAGATGTCGTCCGGGGGGAAACCGTGGTTTGCGAGCACGATCGCCGCGTTGCGTCGGAGCCCGTCCAGCTTGGCCCGCGTCATCGCGGAATCGCGCGTCATCGCACGATAGCGCACGGGGTCGAGAAAAAGGAACTCCCTGGCGAGCGCCACGGGGTCCGTGCCTGAGAGCGCGGGCCGCGGTGCGAGCGGGCCGTCCGCCGGGGGCGGGGACGCGAACGTCACGTTCCACGGACAGACGTCCTGACAGACGTCGCAGCCGTAGAGGTGGTCGCCGACCGCCTGATGAAACTCCGCGGGGATCGGTCCGCGATGCTCGATCGTGAGGTAGGAGATGCATCGCCGCGCGTCCATCACGCCGGGCGCGACGAAGGCCTGCGTGGGGCAGGCGTCGAGACACCGGGTGCAGGTCCCGCAGTGCCGCGTCTCGAACGGCGGATCAGGCGTGAGTGCGCAGTCGAGGAAGAGGGCACCGAGAAAGAAGAACGACCCCTTCCGTGGGTGGATGAGCATCGTGTTCTTGCCGAACCAGCCCAGCCCGGCCCGTCGTGCGAGGTCGCGCTCGAGAATCGGGCCGGTGTCCACATAGGTGCGGCCGCGCACCGCCTCTCCTCGCTCCGCCCGCACCCACGCGAGGAGTGCCTCCAGCCGATCCCACATCACGCGATGGTAATCCGCGCCGCGGGCGTAGCGCGCGATCGGGCCGGAGGGGGATCGTCCGCCGTAGTCGAGCGCGACGACGACGGCGGAGATCATCCCGGGCTCGGGGCGCGTCGTGTCGGCGCGAAGCTCGGCACCACGACGGAGGTAGTCCATCTCGCCGTGGTAGTCGTGGCGGAGCCACTCCTCGAAGACGCTCGCGGTCTCCGCAGGGCCGAGGGTCGTAAGGCCGGCGAGGTCGAAGCCGAGTCCGAGGGCCTGAGCTTTGAGCCGGACCTCGAACGACGTGCTCATCCGATCCGCACCGCCCAGCGCGCGTAGCGGATCACGTCCTCAGCCGGCGGCACGGCGTCGGCGTCGCCATAGGCGGTGTACATCCGCCACCGCAGATAGTCCCGCGCGGGGAGCGGGAGGAAGGGGGGGCGCATCCACCACCGATTCCGCCGGAAACGCCAGGCGACGATCAGCAGGGCGCGGGCTGTCCGCGGGTTCAGGACGGCGCGCCAGATGAGCTGCAGGACGAGGCCGAGCATACGCGGGAATCTAGCGGTCGGCGTTCCGTCGGGACGTGGTGCGCCTATCTTCCGCGTATGTGGCTGCAGCGGGCCTTCCCCCTCATCGCTCACTCGGCGGTGCGTTCGTACTACCGGGTCACGGTGGAGGGACCCGCCGTCCCCGCCTCGGGGCCGGTCCTGCTGATCGGGAACCACAACCACTCGCTCGTCGACCCCGCGGCGATGGTGATCGCCGCCCGCCGGCCCGTGCGGTTCCTCGCGAAGTATCCGCTCTTCCTGATGCCGAGCCTCGCCTGGCTCGTGAAGGGGGTGGGTGCGGTCCCAGTCTATCGGATCCAGGACGTGCCGGAGAAGATGGGGGAGAACGCCGATTCGTTCCGCGATGCGCACGCGGCGCTCGCCGCCGGCGACATCGTCGGGATCTACCCCGAGGGGACGAGTCACCTCGGTCGACAGCTCGTGCCGCTCAAGACCGGGGCGGCGCGCATCGCGCTCGGCGGCGCGGCGCAGCTCGGGCAGGTGTTCCCGATCATCCCGGTGGGGCTCATCATCCCCGACCGCTTCACGGTGCGGAGCGAGGCCTATGTGCTCATCGGCGCGCCGGTGGCGTGGGACGATCTCGCCGCGCGCGGGCCGCGGGATTCCGCCGCCGTGCGTGAGCTGACCGCGCGGATGGATGCGGCGCTCCGCACCGTGACGCTCAACCTCCCGCAGGGGGAGGACGACCCGATCGTGCACGCGGCCGAGCAGGTGTGGCGTGCCGAGTTCGGCGCGGCACCCGGGGTGGCGGCCGAGCGGGCGCGCCTCCAGCGCGCCGCCGATGTGCTCGACGCCGCGCGTCGTGCGGGGGGCGAGGAGTGGCCGCCACTCGTCCGCGCCCTCGACGCGCACACCGCGACGCTGGCGTCGCACGGACTGACCCCGCTGACGCTGCATCCCGCCGCGCCGCTCGGTGCCGCGCTCGCCTGGAGCGCCCGGCGCGTCCCCTGGCTTCTCACCCTCCCGGTCTCGCTCCTCGCCGCGTTCGTCTTCGCGGTGCCCACGCGGATCGCGCTCGGCATCGCGGACCACATGAGCCGCCGGGATGGGATGGATGCCTTCGCGACGCACCGCATCCTCGTGAGCG
>JBMTAR010000196.1:0-3969 GCA_049428925.1 Gemmatimonadaceae bacterium | reverse complement strand
CACCCCACTCCGCCCCGACGGCGCGCCCTGCTTCGCGGAGCCCTCAGCCGGCGAGCTGGTGGTCGACGGCGCCAAGCTCGTCGGCTCCGCGCAGTGGCGCGACGGCGGCGCGTGGCTGCAGCACGGGTCGATCCTCCTGGAAGACGACCAACCGCGGATCGCAGGCCTCCGGCGGACGGCCGACGCCCCGGGCACCGGCCCCGCCGTGGTGCCCCCGGCGCCCGCATCGACCGCCGCCGCCGCGACCCTCCGCGCCGCGCTCGGCCGAGAGGTCGCCCCGACCGCCGTCGAAGCGGCCATCGTCCGCGCCTTCCACGACGGCCTGGGGCCGCTGGTCGATCTTCCCGCCGCGACGTTATCCGGAGGCGACCTCAGGCGTCATCTAGAGGCGCTGGCAGACCCGACCTGGGTCTGGCGGCGCTGACCGCGCCCCTCGGCGGTCGTCCCCCACTCGCATCCAAAGACGCGCCGCTGGCTCCACGCCCTCCTTGTCGCCCTCCCGCTCCTCACCGCCTGCGACCGGCTCCGCGGTCCCGCCGGTGGCGGCACAGTCATCGTCTCGACCGCCGCGGACCCCGACCCCTTCCTCCCGCCGACCCGCACGAGCGTCACCGGGCGGATGGTCTCGGAGTTGCTCTTCGACCCGCTGGTCGAGATCGGAGCCGATCTGAACCCCTTCGGTGAGGCTGGCTTCGTCCCGCGGGTCGCCGCGTCGTGGCGGTGGAGCCCCGACTCGCTCGCCATCACCTTCACGCTGAACCCCGAGGCCCGCTGGCACGACGGCACCCCCGTCACCGCGCGCGACGTCGTCACGGGACTCTCCCTCATCCGCGACCCGGCGAACGGCTCCCCCGTCGCGGGTGAGGTCGTGGACATCGACTCGATCGTCGCCGTCGATCCGCGCACGGCGCGCGTCCACTTCCACGAGCGCTCGGCCGAGCAACTCTACACGGCGTCGCTCGTCTACCCGATGCCGTCGCACCTCGTCGATTCGCTCCCCGCCGGCGGGCTCGCGACGAGCGCCTACGCGCAGCGCCCCGTCGGGAGCGGCCCGTATCGGCTCGCGGAGCGCGAGCCGAAGGTTCGGCTCGTCCTCGGCGCCGTTGACGACCACTACCGCGGGCGGCCGGGCCCCGACCGGATCGCGCTGACGATCGCCCCCGACCCCGCGACAGGAATCGCGAAGGTCTGGGCGGAGGAGGCCGACGTCTGGGAGCTCCTCCCGCCCCCCGACGTGACGGCGGCGACGGCGTACCCGCAGGTGCGCCTCGTGCCGTACAACGGCTGGGACTACACCTTCGTCGCGTTCAACTTCCGCGCTCCGACCGACACCGCGGCGGCGCATCCGCTCCTCGCGGACCCCGCGATGCGCGTGGCGCTCACGCAGGCCCTCGACCGGACCGGCCTTGTAAGCGCCCTCTTCGATTCGCTCGCGCACCCCCTCCTCGGGCCCTTCGTCCGCGCGCAGTTCACCGCGGACACGACGATCGCACCGATCTCGTTCGACACCCTCGCGGCCGCGCGCGCCCTCGACTCGCTCGGTTGGACGGGCCGCTCGCGCGACGGGATCCGCCTCCGCGACGGCCGGCCGCTCCGCCTCCGCGCCCTCGTCCCCGCGCCGAGCGCGAATCGCGTGCGGGCCGCCGTCCTCATCCAGGAGCAGTGGCGGCGCGCCGGCGTCGACCTCGTGATCGACAAGCGCGAGGCGCAGGCCTTCGGTGCCGCTCGCGACGGCGGCGACTTCGACGTCGTCTTCGGCGGCTGGGGCACCACGCCGAGCGTGCGCGGCCTCCGCAGCACCTGGGGGAGCGGCGCGCGGCCCGGCTGGGGACGGCAGAACAGCGGCCGCTACGCCAACGCCGTCTTCGACTCGCTCGTCGCCGAGGGGCTCGCGAGCGCGGACACCGTCATCACGCGCGACCGCATCCGCGCGGCCTACCGGGTGATCGTCGACGACGCCGCCGCCGTCTGGCTCTATGAGCCGATGCCCGTCGCGGCGGTGCACCGTCGCTTCCTGCTGCCGACGTGGCGCCCCGAGGCGTGGTGGCGGACCCTCCCGTCCTGGCGCCTCGCCCCCGCGGCGCCCGCCCACGCGCGCGCCGCCCGCCCGCCCGCCCCCGGACCCGGGGGACGGGCGCTGCGCACACGGCTCGGCCACGGGGCGATCGTCATCGTCCTCGTCGTCAGCGCCTGCTTCACTCTCATTCGACTCGCCCCCGGCGATCCGTTCTTCCGTGACCTCGACGCCGCCCGCCTGACCGCCGAACAGCGCGAGGCGCAGCGCGCCGCGTTCGGCTACGACCGCCCCATCCCCGAGCAGTTCGTCCGGTACGTCGGACAGGTCGCGCGTGGCGAGCTCGGGTGGTCGCACTCCCGCTCGCAGCCCGTCGCCGCCGCGCTCGCCGCCACACTGCCGGCGACGCTCCTGCTCATCGCCGTCGCCACGCTGCTCGCCTTCGGCGTCGGCATCCCACTCGGCGCCTGGATGGGATGGCGCGCGGAGGAGCCGCTCGCTCGCGCGGTCGACCGCGTCGCCGTGCTCGTGCTCGCCGTGCCGGAGTATCTCCTCGCATTGCTCGCGGTGATGGGCCCCGCACTCGCGTGGGGCCTCTTCCCCATCGGCGGGATGCGCACCGAGTTCGGACCGCGCGGGTTCGCCGGCCTCCTCGACGTGGCGCACCATCTCGCGCTCCCCGCGCTCGCGCTCGCCCTCCCGGTGGCCGCGATGACCGCACGGCTCCAGCGTGCCGCGATGCGGGCGACCCGTGACCACGCCTTCGTGAGGACCGCGCGCGCGAAGGGAGGGGATGATCGCGTCGCACGCCGACACGCGCTCCGCGCCGCCCTCGTGCCGGTGCTCTCGTACGCGGGCGTCCACCTCGCGGTCGCGGTCAGCGGCGTCGTCGTCATCGAGCGGATCTTCGCCTGGCCCGGGATGGGCCGTCTGCTCTTCGAGGGAGTGCTCGCGCGCGACTATCCGCTCGTCGCGGGCGGCGTCCTTGTCGCCTCCGTCGGCACCGTGCTCGGCACCCTCGTCGCGGACCTCGCGCTGCAGTGGGCCGACCCGCGGCAACAGGAGCTCCGATGAGCGAACGATCGGGCCGTCGGTTCGACCGAGGCACGCTCCTCACCGTCGGCGGGATCGTCGTGCTCGCGCTCGCGGGCCCAGCGCTCGCGCCGTACGCGCCGATGGAGGCGCTGGATCCCCAACGGCTCGCCTGGCAGCCACCATCGGGCGCCCACCTCCTCGGGACCGACGGATTCTCGCGCGATGTCCTGAGTCGTTTCCTCGTCGGCGCGCGGCACACGCTCGGCGTCGCACTCCTCGCCTCGGGCGTCGCGCTCCTCCTCGGGACCGCGGTCGGGCTCGGCGCCGCGCTGATGGGACGGTGGCGCGAATCACTCCTGATGCGCTGCACCGACGCGCTCCTCGCGATGCCGCGCCTCCTCGTGCTCCTGCTTGTCGTCACCGGGACCGGTGCCCTCCGGCTCGATGCCCTCGCGCTCGTGCTCGGTGCCACCGGATGGATGACCACCGCACGCCTCGTGCGGCAGGAGACGCGTCGCCTCCTCGCGACCGACGCGCTCCGCGGCGCCATCGTCCTCGGCGTGCCCCCCGCCCGGCTCGTGACGCACCATCTCCTCCCCGCCCTCGCGCCGACCCTCGCCGTCGCCGCCACGGGGGCTTTCGCGAGCGCCGTGCCGCTCGAGTCCGGGCTCTCGTACCTCGGGCTCGGCGTCCCAACGCCCCTCCCGAGCTGGGGGAACATCATCGCCGAGGCTGAGAGCGATCTGCTGCGGCGGTGGTGGGTCGTCGTCTTCCCGACTGTGGCGATCATCGGCACCGTGCTCCTCGCCAACCGAGTCGCGGATCGCGTCGCGTCGCAGCGGACCGACCCGTGAGCGCGCCCCCAGTCGCGCCGGCGAAGGTGACGCCGAGGGCGCGAACGCTGAGCGCACGGTCGCCGA
>JBMTAR010000195.1:0-4000 GCA_049428925.1 Gemmatimonadaceae bacterium | reverse complement strand
GTGGGGTGCATCGTCGGCCGCGGCGCGAGCTCGGGGTTCACGTACGCAGACGAGGCGGCCGGACCGGCAGACGGCGAAGCCGTCGTGTTCTGTCCCTGCGCGACCGAGGCGATCAGCGCGGTCAGCCCCCACACCCGGCACACGGCGCGGCCAAGCGACGCCAACTCGAATTGGTGTGAGTGCCGCCTCACGGAACGTAGGCGCGCACAGGGCGGATTCCATCACCGAACGTCGCGGCGAGGAGGAGGGTCAGCTTCGTCCCCTGCAGTGCGCTCGGCCAATGCGCCCACTCGCTCAGCGTGTGCTGATCGCCCCCGTACGACCGCCCGATCGCGATGCTCGGCACGCCGGCGACGACGCCGATGTTGCCATCGGTGCTCCCGGTGGCGAGCGCCTCCTGCGCCCCCGGCATCCCGAAGGAGACGCCGAGCTGCTTCTGGATGTCGATCGCCGTCTGCACCAGCGGATGCCGCCGGGCGTCCGCAAGCATCCGCTCCGTGCCGCCAGCGCGATTCTTCTGCTCCACTTCGACCACCAGGGTCACCCGCGCCCGGTCCGCGGCCTCCTGGGCGATTCGTCCGATCTGGCGATCGAGCGAATCGAGGAGCACGGGATCCGACGAGCGGAGGTCGACGGTGAAATAGAGCTCCTGCGGAATCCCGTTGAAGATCACCCCGCCGTGCACCTGGCCCACGTTGATGACGGCGCCATTCGGCAGCGGGGAGGGTTGCAGCTGATAGATCCGCTGCACGGCGTCGGCCATCGCCAGCACCGGCGTCGGCTTGCCGCGCGACTGCAGGGTGTGCGCTCCCTCGGAGGTGAACTTGTAGCGCGTCCAATAGATGCCGAGGGCGCCGTAGCTCACCGGGCCGAGCCCGCCATCCATCGCGATGAGGAGGTCGGGCTTCGGGTTTCGGTCGAACCAATACTGCATCCCGCGCAACCCGAGCTCTTCCTGCACCGTCGCGACGAAGATGAGGTCGCCCTTGGTGACGACCTTCGCCGCATTCAGCGCGCGGATCGTGGCGAGCATGTTCGCCACGGACGAGCTGTTGTCGAAGATGCCGGGCGCGCGCAGCGTGTCCCCATCCCGGCGAACGCCGAGGTTGGTCTCCACCGCGTGCACGATGTCCATGTGCGCCGCGAAGACGATCGCCGGGCCACCACCGGTGCCCTTCCGAACGCCGGTCACATTCCCGATCGAGTCCACCCGGACGGCGAGCCCCTCGCGCTCGAACTGCGCCTTCACATACGCGCCGCGGGCCTGCTCCCGGGTCGACTTCCCGACCATCTGCGCGATCCGGATCCACTCCTCGACCTGCTGCGGGAACTCCCGGTCGAGATGGCTGAGGGCGGCCGCGACGTCGGGGCGCCGCAGCAGCGCCGGATCCCACGCGGTGGGATAGGACGGGGCCTGGGCAGCGAGCGGCACGACAGGAGTGCTGGTCGCCATGGCGACCACCGCGACGAGGCGAACGAAGGGGCGGGTCAGGGGCGTGGGCATAGGCCCCTAACCTACGCGTCCCCGGCTCACTTGGTTGATGCCACCCCGAGCCGCGGCAGCAGGAACGCCGCCGCCCGCATCCCGGCGATCGGAGCCACCCAGTAGACCCAGTGGTGGGTCCAGTCCATCGACAGCAGCGCCGGCCCGAACGAGCGGGCGGGGTTCATCGACGCCCCGGTCAGCGGCCCCGCCACCAGCACGCAGATCCCGACCGTGAGTCCCACCGCAAGCGCGGCGAATCCGCGCGGCGTTCGCTCATCGACACCGGCGCCCAGCACCGTCGCCATCACGAGAAAGGAGGCGAGGAATTCGACGACGAAACCACGGATCGGGTCAATGGAGAGTGTGGTCATCGCGACACCGGCCCCACGACCGAGGAGCCAGACCGTGAGCGCGCTCCCGGCAGTAGCCCCGACGATCTGCGCGAGGAGATGCGGCGCCACCTCACGCGATGACAGGCGGCCGGTGGACCAGAGCGCGAGGGTCACCGCCGGGTTGATCTGCGTCCCGGAGACGTGCCCGAAGGTGTACACGAGGACCGCGACGAGGGATGTCCAGGTGATGGCGATGCCGAGGAGGCCGAGCGCCCCCTCGCGGAGTCCGTCGACCATCACGGCGCCGCAGCCGAAGGTGACGAGGAGCGCTGTACCGATGCATTCGGCGAGGAGGCGGCTCTGGAGGGATGGGGGGTGCGCCGTCATCAGGGAAACCTCGTGTCACGTGGGGGCGTACGATGGAGGAATCCTGCGCGCGGGCGATATCTTCCGCCAGCACGCTCACTCTCCAGAGGCCGTGATGCCCATCTCGTTCCGTCGCCCTGTTCCGTCCGTCGTCGCACTCGTCGCGCTCAGCATCGCCAGTGCTCCGCTCGTCGCCTCCCTCGGGGCGCAGGGGCGGTCCGGCGTCCCCACCGCGGCCCCGATGTCCCCCGCCGCCCTCCGCACGCGCCTCGAGGCCTACACCGCCGATTCGATGCGCGGCCGCCTCACCGGCACGCCGGAGCATCGGAAGGCGCTCGACTACATCGTGCGCGAACTGACCACGATGGGTCTCGAGCCCGCTGGGGAGAACGGCACCTTCCTCCAACGCGTCCCGCTCGCCACCCGGAGCCTCGATACCACCCGCGCGACCCTCACCGTCGCCGGCGAGACCCTCCGACCCTTCACCGACTACCTCCCGCGCGACAACGGCGGCCGCCCGCGCAGCATCGACGGTGCCCCGGTCGTCTACGCGGGACTCTGGGGTTCGCCGACCCTGCTCGAAGGCGGAGCCGCGGTCGCGGGCAAGACGGTGGTGATTGGCGTGACGGAGGAGAACAGCTCCGTCGTCCGCCTCGACGCCATCCGCCGCTTCTTCACGGCGGCGGGCATCGTCATCGCCAACTTCGACCTCCTCGATCCCCAGCTCATCGCGCAGCTTACCGCCTCAGGGATGTCCCTCGACGCCGGCGACGCGGACCAAGGGCCGGAGCTCCCCGCATACCTCCATCTTTCCCGCGCGCACGCCGCCAAGCTCCTCGGCGTCACCTCCCTCGCCACCGCGACGCCGGGCCAGACCGCGCCGGCGATCCGCGGGAACTTCGGGTTTCGCAACGTGCCCGCCGAGAGCTGGAACGTCGTGGCCAAGCTCACCGGGAGCGATCGCAATCGGCGTGAGCAGTACGTCGCCATCGGGGCGCACAGCGACCACGTCGGCGTCGGTGAGCCGGTCGACCGCGACTCGCTCCGCGCCTTCAACCTCGCCCTTCGCACCAAGCAGCTCGCCAACAACGGCGAGATCACGCCGGAGATCTACGCATCCATCCGCGTGAACATGGATTCCATCCGGCGCATCCATCCGATCGCGCGGATGGACTCCATCTTCAACGGCGCAGACGACGACGGCTCCGGTTCGATGGGAGTCCTCGAGGTCGCTCGCGCCTTCGCCACCGCCCGCACGAAGCCGAAGCGATCCCTCCTCTTCGTCTGGCACGCCGGCGAGGAGCTCGGCCTCTTCGGCTCGGAGTGGTACACCGACCACCCCACCGTGCCGCGCGACAGCATCGTCGCGAATCTCAACTTCGATATGATCGGGCGCGGCGGACCGGGTGAGGAGCCCGGCGGTGGCCCGAACTACGCGCAGCTCATCGGGTCACGCCGCCTCTCCACGCAGCTCGGTGACCTCGTCGAGTCCGTTAGCCGCGAGAAGGGCTACAACTGGGCCTTCGACTACCAGTACGACGCGTCGGGCCATCCGGAGCAGTACTACTGCCGCTCCGACCACTACATGTACGCCCGCTACGGCATCCCGATCGTGTTCATGAGCACCGGTGGGCACGCCGACTACCACCAAGTGACCGACGAGGTCGAGTTCATCGACTTCCAGAAGCTCTCGAAGGTCAGCCGCTATGCGCACGACCTCGCGCGCGCCGTGGCCGATCTCCCGTCGCGGCCGGTGGTCGATAAGCCGAAGCCGGATCCGCGAGGGCAGTGCGTGCAGTGAGAAGAGGACCGGCGG
>JBMTAR010000194.1:0-4016 GCA_049428925.1 Gemmatimonadaceae bacterium | reverse complement strand
ATCTTCGGGAGCGTCGAGAACCTCCCGAACCACCCCGACGGGATCTTCCATCCCGCCCCGGCGCCGCGCTACTACGAGCATCTCGTGAAGCGGACGAGCGACCGGATGGGGATCACCTGCATCCCCGCCCGACTCTCGGTCATCACCAAGCCGCTCAACGGCCGCGCCCCCTGTCACTACTGCGGGCAATGCAATCGGGGCTGCATGACGAACTCGAACTTCTCGTCGCCGAACGTCCTGATCTTCCCGGCGATGCGCACCGGGCGGCTCACGCTCCTGACGGACGCGATGGTGCGCGAGGTGATGACCGGCCCCGACGGCCGGGCGACGGGCGTGGCGTACATCGACAAGCGGACCGGCGAGGACCGCGAGGTGCGCGCGCGGATCGTCGTGCTCGCGGCGAGCGCCTGCGAGTCGGCGCGTATCCTCCTCAACTCGAAGTCGACGCGACACCCGAACGGGCTCGCGAACGCGAGCGGCGTCGTCGGGAAGTACCTCACCGACACCACCGGCACCGACGTCGCCGGGTTCATCCCGCGGCTCGTCGATGTGCCGCCGCACAATGCCGATGGGGTGGGCGGCGGGCACATCTACATGCCGTGGTGGCTCGACAACGCGAAGCTCGACTTCCCGCGCGGCTACCACATCGAGGTGTGGGGCGGGCTCGGGATGCCGTCGTACGGGTTCATGGGCGGGATCCAGAGCTATCCCGAGGGGGGCGGCTACGGCGCCGACCTCAAGGCGCAGTACCGGCGCTACTGGGGCGCCACCGTCGGCTTCTCCGGCCGCGGTGAGATGATCCCCAACGAGAAGTCGTACTGCGAGCTCGACCCCGAGGTGAAGGACAAGTGGGGGATCCCCGTGCTCCGCTTCCACTGGGAGTGGCGTGACACCGAGTACAAGCAGGTGAAGCATATGCAGGAGACCTTCCGCGCCCTCATCGCCGAGATGGGAGGTGAGGTCTGGAGCCCGATGCCGACGCGCGAGCAGGGGTATGGCATCGCGAACGGCGGGGCGATCATCCACGAGCTGGGGTGCGTGCGGATGGGCGCCTCGGAGCGGGACTCCGCGCTGAATGCGCAGTGCCAGGCGTGGGACTGCGACAACCTCTTCGTCGCCGACGGCGGGTCGTTCGTCTCGCAGGCCGACAAGAACCCCACCTGGACGATCCTCGCGCTCTCGATGCGCGTCAGCGACTACATCACGCGGCAGCGCCGTGCGGGGGCCCTCTGATGAGCGAGATGAACCGTCGTGATGCGCTGCAGCATCTCCTCGCCGTGCCGGCGGGGATCGCCATCGCCCCAGACGCATTGGAGCGCGCGGCCGACCACGTGCACGCCGCTCTCGACCCGCAGGGGGCGGCGCGCGCGGCCGGGCAGCCCGGCGCGCAGCCGGCCCGGCCGTACGTGCCCAAGCAGTTCACGCCCGACGAGTGGCGGCTGCTCCGGATGCTGGTGGACTACCTGATCCCGCGCGACGCGCGCTCGGGGAGCGCGACCGACGCCGGCGTCCCGGAGTTCATGGACTTCATGCTCGGCGAGTACACCTCGATGCGCACCTGGATGCGCAACGGCCTCGGGTGGATGAACGCCGAGAGCCGGAAGCGCTTCGGGCACTCGTTCGTCAGCAGCACCGACGCGCAGCGCCGCGAGATCCTCGACGCCATCGCGTTCCCCAAGCGGGCGGCGGCAGACGTGAAGGCAGGGGTGGAGTTCTTCAACAACCTGCGGAACCTGACGGCGAGCGGGTTCTACTCCAGCCGCATCGGGATCGCGGACCTTGGCTACACGGGGAACCGGCCGATTGCGGAGTGGAAGGGGACACCGCCCGAGGTGATGCGGAAGCTGGGGCTGTGACCGCGCATCGAGCGATCTGCACGACTGCGCGTGGGCGCCTCCTCCGCGCGATCGCGTCGAGCGCCACGCTGTGGCTCGCAACCACACTCCCCGCGCAGGCCGGCCCGCCCCGTCTCGCCGTACCGGCTCGCCTCGCCGACAGCCCGACCGCCCGCGCCGAGGCGCGCACCCTCCTCGCGCAGATGATCGCGGCGCGCACCACCGCTGACGGGAACACCACCCCGCTCGCGGAGGCTCTCGCCGCCAAGTTCCGCGCCGCCGGTGTCCCCGCCGCCGATGTGATGGTCCTCGGCGCGGGCGCACAGAACCGCAACCTCGTGGTGCGGCTGCGCGGGCGCGACCGCACCGCCGCCCCGCGCCTCTTCCTCGCGCACCTCGACGTAGTGGAGGTGGACTCCGCCGCCTGGCGCACCAACCCGTGGGTCCTCAGCGAGCGCGATGGGATGCTCTACGGCCGCGGCGTGCAGGACGACAAGGGCCCCGCGGCGGCTCTCGCCGCAGGGTTCCTCGACCTCGTGCGTCGACGCGTCACACCGGAACGCGACCTCATCCTCGCCCTCACCGCGGGCGAGGAGGGCGGCGGCGACAACGGCGTGCAGTGGCTCATCGCCAACCGGCCGGAGCTCGTGCGCGCGGAGTTCGTGGTGAACGCCGATGGCGGCTCGGGCGAAGTGGTCGACGGACGCCCCATCGCGTTCAACGTGCAGGCGGCGGAGAAGGTCTATCTCGACGTGACCCTCACCGCGCGCGGACCGGGCGGGCACAGCTCGCTCCCGGACGGCCCCTCGCCGATCGACCGACTCGCAGCCGCACTCGACCGTGTGGCGCGGTACACCTTCCCCGTGCGGCTCACGCCGGTGGCGCAGGAGTACCTGCGCCGGCGCGCACCGCTCGCCGGTGGGGAAACGGGCGCGGCGATGGCCGCGCTCGCCCGCGCCCCACGCGATGCGGCCGCCGCGGGCATCGTCGCCCGCACCCCGGCGGGGAACGCGATCCTCCGTACCACGTGCATCAACACGCTGCTCCGCGGCGGCACCGCCCCCAACGCGATTCCCTCGCAGGCGGAGGCGAACGTCAACTGCCGGATCATCCCAGGGGAGCCCGCCGATTCAATCGTCGCCGCGCTGCGCCGCCTCGCGGCACCGTTCGACGTCGAGGTGTCGGTGCGCAGCCCCGCGACGCCAAGTCCGCCGTCCATCCTCCCCGCGGTGCTGCAGCGCGCCCTCGAGGAGACGGTGCGCGAGCAGGTCGGGCCCGACGTGCCGCTCATCCCCTATATGGAGATGGGCGCCACCGACGGACTCTACCTCCGCAACATCGGGGTCCCCGTCTTCGGCGTGATCGGGCTCTTCGTGCCGGAGGCGCTAATCGGCACGGCGCACGCGACCGATGAACGCGTCCCCGTCGCGGCGTATGACGGGCTGGTAGAATTCACGCGGCGGCTCATCGACCGGCTCGCCCGCTAACCCCCTCCCTCTCCGTCATGTCCAAGCGTCTCGGCGTCGGCTTCATCGGGTCCGGCTTCAACACCCGCTTCCACATTCAGGCCTGGCAGGGCGTCCGCGACGCGGACGTGCTCGGCGTCTGGTCCCCGAACCCCAAAAACGCCGCCTCGGCGGCGCAGCTCGCGCGGTCGCTCGATGTGGGCGCCGCCAAGGCGTACAAGAGCATCGGCGATATGGTCGCCGACCCGGCGATCGACGCGCTCTGGCTCTGCGGCCCCAATCAGGCCCGCATCGAGAACGTCGAGGAGATCGTCCACGCCATCAAGAAGGGACGCGGCACGCTGCGCGGGATCGCCTGTGAGAAGCCCCTCGCGCGCAACGTCGCGGAGGCCAAGGAGGTCGCGCGACTCGTGAAGAGCGTCGGCCTGATGACCGGCTACCTCGAGAACCAGCTCTTCGCGCCGCACGTCGAGGCCGGCAAGAAGCTCCTCTGGGCGCGAGGGGCGGCGACCACGGGACGCCCCTACCTCGCCCGCGCGGGCGAGGAGCACTCGGGGCCGCATATGCCCTGGTTCTGGAACGGCACCCTGCAGGGGGGCGGCGTGCTGAACGATATGATGTGCCACTCGGCGCTCCTCGTGCGGCACCTCCTCACCGAGCCGGGCCAGCCGCTCAGCTCCGTACAGCCGAAGCGCATCACCGGCCACATCGCCTC
>JBMTAR010000193.1:0-4021 GCA_049428925.1 Gemmatimonadaceae bacterium | reverse complement strand
CTGGACAGATGGCCGAGTGGTTGAAGGCACCGGTCTCGAAAACCGGCATACCGGCAACGGTATCGTGAGTTCGAATCTCACTCTGTCCGCTCGCACGATCCGGCGCGCCGGAGCCTCGTCTCCGGTGCGCCGTCGTGCATCAGGCCTCCGGTCGGGTCAGGGGGCCGCGTGGGGACAGGTGGCCGAGCGGTTGAAGGCGCACGCCTGGAAAGCGTGTAATGGTGAAAGCCATTCGCGGGTTCGAATCCCGCCCTGTCCGTCGGAACGGCAGGGTCCGCTGCGGCGGACCCTGCCGTTCGGCTGTTCGGAAGGCCATATTCCCTCCTCGGAATGACTGACGCCTCCGCCGTGGTCCTCAGCGCGCGCGCCGTCGCCCGGACGATCTCCCGAATGGCGGACGAGATCCTCGAGCGCACCGACGGCCCTGACGGCGTCGTCCTCGTCGGCATCCAGCGCCGCGGGGTCGAGATCGCCGACCGGCTCGCCGACGTGATGCGCGACCGGGACGGATCGGTCGTCCCTCGCGGGGCCCTCGACATCACGCTCTATCGGGACGATCTCCAGACCGTCGGGCCGCGCCCCGTGGTCGGGCGCACGCATCTCCCGGTCGGCATCGACGGGCGCACAGTCGTGATCGTCGACGATGTGCTCTTCACCGGCCGGACGATCCGCGCCGCCCTCGACGAACTCGCCGACTTCGGGCGCCCCGCGCGGATTATGCTTGCCGTCCTTGTCGACCGCGGCGGGCGTGAGCTCCCCATCCAGCCCGACGTGGTTGGGAAGGTCGTCGACGTCGCTCCGCAGGATCGTGTGGATGTCTTCGTCCCCACCCTCGATGGTCGCGATGAAGTCGTCGTCTCGCGGGGGACGTCGTGAGCCTGCTCGGCAAGGACCTCATCGGGCTCGAAGGGCTCACCCGCGAGCAGATCACCACGATCCTCGACGTCGCCGATCCGCTGAAGGCGATCTCCGAGCGGGCGATCAAGAAGGTCCCCACGCTGCGTGGCATGACCGTGGTGAACCTCTTCTTCGAGGCCTCCACCCGCACGCGCATCTCGTTCGAGTTCGCCGAGAAGCGGATGTCGGCCGATACGGTGAATGTCGCCACCGCGGTCTCCAGCGTCTCGAAGGGCGAGACCCTCGTCGACACGGCGCGGAACCTCGAGGCGATGAAGATCGATATGGTCGTCATCCGCCATCCGGCCTCCGGGGCGCCGCGCTTCCTCGCCGACCGGATCGAGTCGAATGTCATCAACGCCGGTGACGGGACGCACGAGCACCCAACGCAGGGCCTCCTCGATCTCCTCACCCTGCGCAGTCACCTCGGCTCGCTCGAGGGCAAGCGAATCTGTATCTGCGGCGACGTGCTCCACTCGCGGGTCGCGCGCTCCAACATCTGGGGGCTGAAGGCCCTTGGCGCGCAGGTCGCGGTCTGCGGACCGCGTTCCCTCCTCCCGGGGGCCATCACCGAGCTCGGGGTCGAGGTCTTCGGGCGAATTGAGGACGCGATCGGCTGGGCGGATGCGCTCAACGTCCTCCGCCTCCAGCTCGAGCGGATGGAGCGGGGCTACATCCCCTCCCTCCGCGAGTACAACCGCGTCTTCGGGCTCACGCGCGCGCGGCTCGAGCGGGCCCCGAAGGACCTGGTGATCCTCCATCCCGGCCCGATGAATCGCGGCGTCGAGATCGACTCCGACGTCGCCGACGGCCCGCACAGCGTCATCCTCGAACAGGTCACCAACGGCGTCGCCGTGCGGATGGCCGTCCTCTATCTCCTCGCGGGCAACGCGCCGGCCCTCGCCGACGCCGCCAAGGCCGACTCCGCATGACCACGCCGCTCCTTCTCACCGGGGGTCGTCTCGTCGACCCCTCGCAGGGACTCGACGCCGTCGGGGACCTCCTCCTGATCGACGGGAAGGTCGCCGCCATCGGCGGGACCATCGCCGGGCCCGAGGGGGTCCGCCGTATCGACTGCGCCGGCCAGGTCGTCGCACCGGGCCTCATCGACGTGCACGTCCATCTCCGGGAGCCCGGGCGCGAGGACGTCGAGACCGTCGCGACGGGCGCGCACGCGGCGGTCGCCGGCGGCTTCACCGCCGTCGCCGCGATGCCCAACACGCGGCCGGTGACCGATAACCAAGCCACCGTCGGCTTCGTGAAGCGCCAGGGTGAGGCCGCTGGGCTCGCCCGCGTCTATCCGTACGGCGCCATCACCGTCGGGCAGATGGGGGAGACCCTCGCCGAGTTCGGGGAGATGGTCGCCGCTGGCGCCGTCGC
This sequence comes from Gemmatimonadaceae bacterium, assembly GCA_049428925.1. Lineage (GTDB taxonomy): Bacteria > Gemmatimonadota > Gemmatimonadetes > Gemmatimonadales > Gemmatimonadaceae > Pseudogemmatithrix. The sequence continues at coordinate 1,744 of JBMTAR010000193.1, read as the reverse complement.
GGTCAGCGACGACGGCAAGCCCGTCGAGAACGCGCACATCATGCGGACCGCGCTCGAGTACGCGCAGACGTTCGGCATCCCCGTCGTCGAGCACTGCGAGGTGATGGCCCTCGCACACGGCGGCGCGATGCACGAGGGCACGGTCTCGGCGCGCCTCGGACTGAAGGGGATCCCCGCCGAGGCGGAGGAGATCGACGTCATCCGCTGCATCCTCCTCGCCAAGCTCACGGGCGGACACATCCACCTCTGCCACCTGAGCACGAAGGGCTCAGTCGACCTCGTGAGGTGGGGCAAAGATCAGGGGGTCCGGGTGACGGCGGAGGTGTGCAGCCATCACATCTCGCTCACGCACGAGGCGGTCGAGGGGTACAACACGAACGCCAAGATGAACCCGCCGCTCCGCACCGCGCAGGATGTCGAGGCGCTGCAGCAGGGGCTGAAGGACGGTACCATCGATCTGCTCGTCACTGACCACGCGCCGCATCACTACGACGAGAAGGAACGTGAGTTCGCCGACGCGCCCAACGGCATCGTCGGCCTCGAGACCGCGCTCGGCGTCAACGTCACCTGGCTCGTCGACCGCGGCATCCTCACGATCCCGCAGCTCGTGGATCGGATGAGCTGCCTGCCGGCGAAGGTCTTCCACCTGCCTGGGGGTACGCTGCGCCAGGGTGCGATCGCCGATGTCACGGTCTTCGATCCGACGCGGGCGTGGGTCGTCGATCCGGCGGCGTTCAAGTCGAAGGGGCGCAACACCCCGTATGGCGGGCAGACCCTCCGCGGGCGGGCCACCTGCACGATCGTGGGCGGTCGTGCGGTCCATTCCCTCGACGGATGACGCAGCGGGCGCCGCACGCGACGGAGGGGTCTCGTGGGGCCCTCTGAGGCATCGCGGGCGGAGGCCCTCGACGCACTGCTCGCGGACAAGCGGCGCCACGAGGGATACCTCCAGCGCCTCGAGGAGCGGCGCGAGGTGACGCCGGCCCACCTGTTCGCCCGCCTCCACGAGGAATACAGCGCACGCCTCGCCGAGCTGCGCCGTCGTGCGCTCGACGAGGCGGCCGCCCTCGCCGACGGGCTCGCGGAGGATGAGGCGGCGGTCGCCGAGGTGGAAGGGCGGCTCGCGACGATCACCGAGGAGCGCGCCGAGGGCGAGCTGCGGGCCGCGGTCGGGGAGTACGACCCGCGCTCCTGGGCGAAGAAGCTCGCCGCGCTGAACGCCGCCATCAGCGCCGTGGAGGGGGAGCGCGACGCGCGCCTCGCCGCGCTCGAACATCGGCGGGCGCTGCTCGCGGAGGCGAGTGGGGCGGTGGAGGGGGCGCCGATCCCCGAGCTCCCTGTGGTCCCGCCGCCACAGATCCGACCGATCATCGCGGCCCCGATTCGTCTCGATGCCGTGCCGCCGCTGTCGCCATCGGCCCCCGCAGTGTCGGCCCCGTCGCCGCCTGCGGCGGCCCCCGTCGCCCCCGTCGCGGCGACGGCGCCCCTCGCACCAGAGCTCCCGTTGGCCACGGCCTTCGTGCTCCCGGACGGTCCGCTGGTCGCTCCGGTCGATCCCGCGCCCGACGCACCAGAGGCGAGTGGAGCAGCCGACTCGGGGAAGTCGCTTCGATGCGAGGGGTGCGGCACCCCGAACTTCCCCACGGAATGGTATTGCGAGCGCTGCGGCGGTGAGCTCGCCGCGGTCTGACGCGTTGGGATGGCCGAATGACAGAGGCGGGGGGGGGGGGGGGGGGGGGGGGGG
>JBMTAR010000192.1:0-4033 GCA_049428925.1 Gemmatimonadaceae bacterium | reverse complement strand
GACGACGTTCTGCTATCCCCCTGCGGACCCGGCGCACACGCGGCGGGTCCGCATCTTCACCCCGGGTGCCGAGGTCCCCTTCGCGGGGCACCCGACCGTCGGCACCGCCGCGGCACTCGCGCTGCGGGAGGGCGTGCTAGGTGCGGGAGCGGCCCAGGACGGCGTCGCCCGCTTTGTTTTCGAACTTGGCGTCGGCCCGGTGGCGGTGGACGTCCGGCTCGAGAGTGATCGTATCGCATGGGCGGAGTTCGGCGTCGCGAAGCTCCCGGAGGTCGGGCCTGCCGCGCCGGGGCTGAGCGTGCTCGCGGAGATCCTCTCCCTCGAGGCCAGCGAGTTGATGGGCGGCGCGATGAGCCCGCAGCCCGTCTCCTGTGGCCTCCCGTTCCTGATGGTGCCGGTGAAGTCCCTCGACGCGCTCGCGCGCTCCCGAGTGCGGATGGAGGCGTGGGAGCGCACGCTCCAGCGGTCCTGGGCGCCCGACCTCTTCGTCGTCGCGCGGGATCCCGAGGGGGGTCCGCACCACTGGCGCGCCCGGATGTACGGACCCGGCTTCCGCGTGGCGGAGGACCCGGCGACCGGCTCCGCGTCGGCGGCGTTCGGCGGCTGGCTCGCGATGAAGGAACCCGCGACCGACGGCACGTTCGCGTGGACCATCGACCAGGGCGTCGAGATGGGGCGACCGAGTCGGATCGACGTGCGCGCCTCGAAGGCCGCGGGCGCGGTCACATCGGTGCACGTGGCGGGACGTGCCGTGCGGATGACCGAGGGGACGCTCACACTCTGACCTGACGGCGAGGAGGTGGCGATGTCACGCAAGGCACACTGGGAGCAGGTGTGGACGACGAAGCCGTCCACCGAGGTGAGCTGGTACCAGCCGGATCCCACGACCTCACTGGCACTGCTGCGGGAGGTGGGAACCACCGCCACCACCCAGATGCTCGACGTCGGCGGCGGCGATTCGCGGCTGGTGGATGCCGTCCTTGCGCAGGGGCTCGGTCGGATGACCGTGCTCGATATCTCCGGCGCGGCGCTCGCGCGGGCACGGGCCCGCCTCGGCGCCGCGGCACACGCCGTCACCTGGATCGAGGCTGACGTGACGGCCGTGCAGCTCCCACCGGCGAGCGTCGACATCTGGCACGACCGGGCCGTGTTCCACTTCCTGACCGACCCGGCGGATCGCGCCCGTTACGTGGCGACGGCCACCGCGGCCATCCGACCCGGCGGGACGATGCTCATCTCCACCTTCGCCCTCGACGGCCCGACGAAGTGCAGCGGGCTCGAGGTCGAGCGCTACGCGCCCGAGGGGCTCGCGGAGGCGATGGGTGATGCGTTCGAGTTCGTGCGGGGGTTCGGTGAAACGCACCGGACGCCCGCGGACCGCGAGCAACGCTTCAGTGTGGCGGTGCTGCGGCGGCGCTAGAACCGCGCCTCGACGGAGACGTCGAACCGCGTCTGCCGCACCCCACCGAGCCCACCGCGGGAGAGATCCGCGCGGAACATCCCGTCGAGGAAGCTCACGCCGACGCCCGCGCCGCGCAGCATGGCCGCGGGCGTCCGCCATTCGGCACGCGGACCCGCCCACCCCACGTCGGCGAACACCACCGGCCGCACGCCTGCGCGGTTCAGCCCCAGCTCCTGGCGCGCCATCCACATCCCATCGCCGGTCATCGCGCCGGCGGACGCACCGCGGACGCTCTGCAACCCGCCGAGGAAGAAGAGACGCTGCGTCGGTACGCGACCGGCCGTCGTTCCCGCAGCGAGCGTGAGGGCCGCGGCCACGGGGCCGAGGCCCCGCGACACCGTTGCCTCGCCGACGACGCGCCCATACGACCGATCACGGGGCGCGGGGGCAAGTAGGAAGCGGCACGCATCGCACCAGGGGGGCGGGAAGGTGACCGTGCGTCCCGTCGCCCCCTCGAGGCGCACATCCGCCACCACGCGCCACCCGCGCGGATCGAGCCCGATGCTCTCGCGCCACCGCACACTGGCTCCCGAGAAGGTGCCGGGCTCCGCGAAGACGTTCACGCCCATCCGTGGGTCATCGGCGCCACTGAACAGCGAGAAGCGGGTCGCCACGTCGGCTGTCTGCTGGTGCTCCGTGAAGAGCCGCACGTCGAGCCCTTGGCCGGTGCCAAGCGTCCGCGTGAGCTCGACGCCGGTGGCGCGATGGTAGAACCCCTCGTCCCGACCATACAACAGCGCGGCGACGCCCGCCCCGAATGAGAGCGGCGCACCGAAGTCTGAACTCACGGCCACGCGTCGGTAGCCACCGAGCTTCCACGTGGAACGTACTCCGCGCCGCACCACACCGAGCTCCCAGGCGAGCCGTCGGTCGCCCAGGGAACCGCGCAAAGCTGCGTCGGTACGGAGACCGCGCCCCATCACCGCCTGTGCCTCCACCGCCGTGCTGAAGCCCTCCACCCGGTTGTAGCGGGTCTGCGCGAGTCCGTACGCGAACGTCGGTGGGCGCGGCACGAAATCCGGCGGGAGCACGTTGGCGAGCAGGCCCACCAACTCCTCCCGCTCCGCCGCGCCGAAGCGGGCGTCATCCGAGGCGAAGAGCGACGGTGGGAGTTCGGGTGACGTCGCGAGTGTCGACCGATCGCACGGAGTCTCCACCGCGATGTCCATCCGTACCCCCTGATATCGCGTGCCGCGACGCACCTCCGTGGTCCCCTCGGCGCACTGCCGCGCGCGGAGCGCCGCCGCGGTCGAGTCCGCCATCGCGTAGGCCGTGCGCATGGCGGCGCGCACCGCGGCGCTGTCGAGCCCTACCGCGCGCAGGCTGTCGCGCAGCGCACGGAGACTCGGCGGCGCCGGCGGCATCGCCGGGAGTGGGTCGGTCCCATCGACCGCGTCATAGCGAAACCGTTGTTCGACCGTCAGCGGCACCCGCATGAAGCTCACACGCGCGCGGAACTCCGCCGCCTGCGTCCGCGGCAACCAGAAGCGTCCCTCGTACAACCCATACTCGATGGTCATCGCCGTGAGGTCAGCCTCCATCGGCGTGATGAGCGCTTTGGCCACCATCGGCACATCGTCCATCGCCGTCGAGTCATCCGCCTGCGCGACGGCCCAGATGTCCATCCGGTCGCTGAACCGGAGCGCGGCGCGCACGAGATGCGCCTGCTCGAGCTCGAACCAGAGCGAGGCGGAGACGGTGTTCCATCGCGCCTCGCGCGGTGTCACCCGCAACTCGCGCAACAGGATCTGCCGGCCCCCCGGCAGGGAGACGGTCATCGAGTCACCGGAGGCGAAGGTGAAGAAAGCCTCGGAGCCCTCCGCAACGGGATGCACCAGGAACGTCCCGTCGGTGTCCTCCCTCTCCTCGTCCCCACTCCCGATCATGTTGAAGAGCCAGAGCTCATCCATCCCCGGGTAGTACGGGATCGCCATCAGGTCGGTGAGGTCCATGGCGTCATCGGCCTCGCGCTGCGCCTGGTCGAGCCCCGTGAGGATCGGGAGCGCCGCGCGCGCACCGAGCACCTCGACGCGCGCACCGACGCCGCGCCGCCAGCGCACACGGGCCGCTCCCTCCGAGCGGTAGATCAGCCGCTCACGTGCCGTCTCGCGCACCGACATCCCGGCGGAGACGCGCTGATAGCTGTGCGCGTCGTAGCCCCGGAGCGATGAGTCTTGTGCGCTCCGTGCGGCCCGGGCCCGCGCCAGCAGGTCGCGCGCGAGGGTGTCTCGGAAGGCGGTGCGTCGCATCGTCTCGGTGACGGCGAGGGCACGGGTGCGGGGCAGGCCCACCCCGACGGAGACGGAGACCGTTCCCTCAGGGGCAGCCGCGGACATCGTCACTTGCAGGGCGAGGACGAGCGAAGGGAGCATCGGCATAGATGCAGAATCGTACGTCGGTGCACACGGGCGGGTTTCTCCTCGCCCATTGCCGGATGGGTCCAAACGGCGTCCATTATTGTCCATGCTCGCGGATGCCCACTCGGGTCCCCTCGGGGACCTCTCCCCGGAGGAGTTCTCGCGCCACGCCGACGCGTTGGCGCGCTGGATCACCTCGTACCTGCGAGACGGG